>JAFGMW010000119.1 GCA_016927275.1 Pseudomonadota bacterium | reverse complement strand
GCGTTGATGGCCGTGTTGACCACGTCGTAGATGGTGGAGGGCGATATCTGGCTCCGGTGCTCCCTTATGCGGTCGAACACGACTATGGTGTCGTTTATCGAGAATCCGATCAGCGTCAGCACCGCCGCGAGTATCGTGAGATTCATCTCCTTGCCCAGGAGTGCGAATGCGCCGAGGACGATCAGCGTGTCGTGCACCAGCGCCACGACCGCGCCCGGCGCGTACATGAAGTCGAAGCGGTAGCCTATGTAGATGAGCATGAGCGCCCACGAGAAGATGATCGTGAGCCAGGCCCGCCTGCGCATCTCCTGCCCGACCCTCGGCCCCACCGTCTCCTCCTGCTCGAGGGTCAGCTGGCCCGCGCCGAACTTCGCCTCGAGCGCCTGGGTGATCGCCTCGCCGATCTTCGCGTGTTCCTCGGGCAGCGTGACCTTGACGCTCATGCGGTTCTCGCCCGGCTCGCCGAAGCGGACCACGCTTGCGTCTGCGAACGGGGTGTCCGCGAGCGCCTCCCTCACCTCGCCCTCGGTGACGTGCGAGGCGAACTTGAAGCCGAGCTTGGCCCCGCCCTTGAAGTCGATGCCGTAGTTGAAGCCCCTGGTCACGATGAGGAATACCGAGGCGATGACCAGAAAGGCCGATATCGCGCCGAAGAGGGCGCGGTTCTTGATGAAGGGAATCTTCGTGTTATCGAGCATCTTCCACCCCTGTGGGCTATACGCTTATCCTCGTTACCCTGCGCTTGATGATCATGTAGTCGTAGATCATCCTGGTGACCACGCAGGCGGTGTACATGCTGATGAGAAGGCCCATGATCAGCGTGACCGCGAACCCCTTGATGGGCCCTGTGCCGAACTGGTAGAGCACCACGCCCGCTATCAGAGTGGTGACGTTGGCGTCTATGATCGTGCGCATGGCGTTGCTGTAGCCGGCCTCTACCGCGGCCCTGGGGCCCTTGCCCGAGCGGAGCTCCTCCCGGATGCGCTCGTATATGAGGACGTTCGCATCGACCGCCATGCTCATGGTGAGCGCGATGCCGGCGATGCCGGGCAGCGTGAGCGTCGCCTGGAATATCGCCAAACCCGCGAGTATGAACAGGAGGTTGAATAGCAGCGCCGCGTTGGCGATGAAGCCCGACCACTTGTAATAGACGAGCATGAAGAGCGCGATGATGATCGCGCCCACCAGCGTGGCCGTGGTGCCCTGGCGGATCGAATCGGCGCCCAGCGAGGGGCCAACGACCGTCTTCGTGGCCTCGACCAGCTGGGCCGGGAGCGCGCCTTCCTGGAGCACCAGCGAGAGGTCCTCCGCCTCCTTGAGCAGGTTCTGGTAGTTGCCGTAGCCCAGCGTTATCTGCGCCTGTCCGCCCAGTATCGGCTCGCGTATGACCGGCGCCTTGGTGACGTTGCCGTCGAGCATGATGGCCATGCGCTTGCCCACGTTCTGCGTGGTGGTCTCGCCGAAGAGGGCGGTGCCCTGCGCGTCGAAGGTGAGGCTCACGTACGGCTCGTTGTCGTGCACGTTGACCTGGGCGTTCTTGAGCATCTCGCCGGTGACCTCGGCCCTGCGCCTGATGAGGTAAGGGACGCCGCCGGTGGTTTTTTTCTGGACCGGGTCGTACTGTATCTCGAAGGCGATCTCGGTGCCCTCGGGCAGCGCCCCGCGAAGCGAGTCGTTGATCCTCTCCACCGTCGCGATGGAGAAGTCGTCCGGGAGGTTTTCCGCGGCGCGGGCCCCGGCGACCATCTCGGCGAGCTTCGGCTCCGGCACGCTGTCGTCCACCATCTTGAACTCGAGCTGGCCCGCCTTCTTTATCAGCCCGATGGCGCGCTCAGGGTCCTTGATGCCTGGGAGCTCGATGGCTATGCGGTCGGACCCCAGCCTGTGGATCGAGGGCTCGGCCACCCCGTAGCGGTCGATGCGGTTGCGCACCTTCTCCAGCGCCTGTTTAATGATCTGCCCCTCGAGGTGCTTGGTGTAGTTCTCCTGCAGGCTGAAATTCACGGTGCCTGCCGCGGCGTCGCCCCTGGTCTTCCAGGCGAGGATGTCGGAGTAGCTGTCGCCCACGTAGCCCCTCAGCCTCGCCGCCCCCGCCTCCGAGAGGCCCGCGATCAGGACCGAGTGGTCCTTGGGGTCCTGATTTATCGAGGAGAACGGGATTTCCTGCTTCTTGAGCCACCGTTCAAGGTCGGCGATGATCAGGTCGACCTTGTTGGCTATCGCCTTGCCGGACTGCACCTCGAACTCGAGGTATATCCCGCCGCGGAGATCGAGCCCCAGGTTAATGCCCTTGTCGGGCAGCACCGAGCAGTACCACGGCAGCGGGGCACCGGTTGCGGCCGCCTCCTCGCGCATCTCCCCCATGCCCAGGACGGAGGGGAGGATGAGGTAAATGGAGGCGGCGGTGAGCACGACGAGCAGGATGAGTTTGTACTTCCATGAATTGGGCATCATCTTCGTCTTTCTCCCAAGCCCGGATCCAGGCTCAAAGGCCGGCCCGTAGCAAAGCTACGAGGCCTGGTTCTCCACGCCCGCGATCGACTCGCGGCTGAACCTGGCGCGCACGTTGTCCGCGATCTCGATCGTGACCACGCTGTCGGCGATGGCGTAGACCGTGCCCATGAGGCCGCCGCGCGTGACCACGCGGTCGCCCTTCTTGAGGGCCGAGAGCATCTCCTTGTGCCTCTTCGCCTGCTTCTGCTGCGGCCTGATCATGAGGAAATAGAAGATGGCGAAGATGACCACGAGCGGGAGCATGGTCGAGAGCAGGCTGCCCTGCTGGGAGCCGCCGCCTCCCGGGGTTGCGGCCATTGCGATGAGCGGTGTTGCTGCAAGAGTCATGAACATACTTTCTCCTTTCGCATGCTGAGGAAATTTCTCTTGAATTCCGGGTATCTATCCTCGCCGAGCGCGAGGGCAGCCCGATCTATCAGATCGAAATAGAATTGTAAATTGTGAATTGTGGCGAGCCTTGCGGCCAGGATCTCCTTCGCGCGGAAGAGGTGGTTGAGGTAGGCGCGGCTGTAGTTGCGGCACGCGTAGCAGCCGCATCCGGCGTCGACGGGGGAGGGGTCGGAGGCGAAGCATGAGTTCTCTATGTTGATGTGGCCGCGGGCGGTGAAGAGGCTCCCGTTGCGCGCGTGCCTCGTGGGCATGACGCAGTCGAACATGTCGATCCCCGCGTCGATGCACTCGACGAGGTCTTCGGGGGTGCCGACGCCCATGAGGTAGCGCGGCATGTCCTTCGGCATGTGCCCTGCGCACGATGAGACGATCTCGTACATGAGGGCGGGCGGCTCGCCGACCGAGAGGCCTCCGATGGCCAGACCCTGAAAGCGGTGACTGGTGACTGGTGACTGGTGACTGGCGGTCCGGGTCCCTGGTCCCTGGTCCCGGGTGCCGATCTCCAGGATCCTCTCTATGTATTCACGGCGCAGGTGCGGGTACATCCCGCCCTGAACGATGGCGAAGAGCGCGTTCCCCGAGCGGCGCGCATCCAGGCATCGGCCCGCCCATCTGAGCGATAGCTCCATCGAGGCGCGCGCCTCGTGCTCCGAGGCGGGGTAGGGGGTGCACTCGTCCAGCACCATCATGATGTCGCTCGCGAGGGCCTCCTGTATCTCTGTCGCGAGCTCCGGGGTGAGCATGTGGCGGGCGCCGCCGTCTAGGTGGCTCTGGAACTCCACCCCGTCCTCGGTGAAGCGGCGCCTCAAGTCGGCGAGCGAGTATATCTGGTACCCCCCGCTGTCGGTGAGGATCTGCCCCTTCCAGTTCATGAATTTATGAAGTCCGCCGAGCGCGGCGATCCTCTCGTGTCCGGGCCTGAGATAGAGGTGGTAGGTGTTGGCCAGCACGACCTGCGCGCCGAGGGCCTTGAGCTCCTCCGGCGTCATCGCCTTCACGGTGGCGTGGGTGCCCACGGGCATGAAGACCGGAGTGCGGATTTCGCCCCGCGGCGTCCGGATCGTCCCGAGCCGCCCGCGCGTGTCCCTGCTGTTTTTTTTCACCTCGAATTTAAACATGTCCTCAACCTCAACCTCAACCTCAACCTTTGATCATACTATGAACATGCAATCCCCGTACGAAAAGAGGCGATATCGCTCGCGGACCGCCTCCCGGTAGCAGGAGAGGATGAACTCCCTTCCCGCAAAGGCCGAGACCATGGTCAGCAGCGTGGAGCGCGGCTGATGGAAGTTCGTGATGATGGCGTCCATCGCCCGGAATTCGTACCCCGGCCTGATGAACAGGCGGGTCGTCCACGCGCCGTGGTGAATCCTGCCGTTCGCCCAGCTCAAAAAGCCCGCGCTCCCCTCGACTTCGAAGGCGGCCGCCGATTCGATCGCACGCGCCGCAGTGGTGCCCACGCATATGACGCGGCGGCCCTCCGCCTTTGCCATGGTTATCCGATGCGCCGCCTCCTCGCCGATCTCGACCCTCTCCCCGTGCATCGTGTGATCTTCGAGGTTCTCGGCGCGGACCGGCGTGAAGGTGTCGATGCCGACGTGCAGGGTGACCGACGCCGTCTCCACCCCTGCGGCGGCGAGTGAATCGAGGAGCGCGCCGCTCAGGTGGAGCCCGGCCGTGGGGGCCGCGGCCGAGCCGGGGTTGTTCGCATAGACGGTCTGGTAGCGGGCGCGGTCCTCGTCGGTGTACGAGGAGTAACCGTCCCTCTTTATGTAAGGGGGGAGGGGAGGCACGCCGTGGAACCGCTCGGCGAGCGCCAGCGAGTCTCCCTTGAAATCCACGAGCAGGAAGGCCCCGTCGCGGCCGGCGACCGTTGCGGTCGCCTGCATCCCGAAGAATATCTTCTCACCGGCCCTCATCCTCTTCGCTTGCCTGAGAAGGCAGCGCCAGGCGTCTGTTCGGTCGGGGTCTTTTTCCACCACGAGCAGCTCCACCCTCTCGCCCCCGCGGATCGTGCCGAAGAGCCTGGCCGCGGCCACGCGGGAGTCGTTCAGCACGAGCAGGTCTCCCCTGCGGAGGATGGAGGGGAGCAGAGAGACGCGGGAGTGGTCGAAGGAGCGGCGCGCGCGGTCGACGAGCATCATGCGCGAGGAGTCGCGCTCCGGCAGGGGCCGCTGCGCCACCAGATCTTCGGGATAGTCGTAGTCGAAAAGGGTGAGTTCCATGTCGGCCTTTTAGAAAAAACCCCGATGCCGTCCGGCATCGGGGTTTTGCTCGATCGAGCCTGATTGCTTATTCCTTCTTCGCCTCCTCTGCGGCAGGGGTCTTGGCCTCGGCCTTTTCCTTCTCCGCCGGCGGGGGCGTCGCCGGGGCCTCTGCAGCGGCCTCGGCCTGGTCGGCTTTCTCGGGTGGTATCTTTATGACCGGCGGCTTGCCCGCGTCCTCGGCCTTTGTCGCGGCCTTTTTCCCTTCCTCGTCTTTGAACGCTATTTTGGAGTCCTTCTTGAGCTTCGCCAAGAGGTTGTCCCTCGTGGTGTTGCGGACCTTGAACAGTATGGACTGCTTTGCGCTCTCGAACGGCTCGAGCTCGATGCCCTGGGTGACGGTTATGATCTCGTAGCCGCTCTGGGTCTTTATGGGGCCAGCCACCTCGCCGACCTTGAGTTCGAACGCCTTCTCGAGCACCGGCTGGAAGCCCCGCATCATAAGGCGCCTGTCGTCCTTTGAGACGAGCCCCATGTTGCCGCCGCGCGCCTTCGTCATCGCGTCATCGGATTTCTCCTTGGCCATATCCTCGAACGAGGCGCCGCCGTCGATCTTCGCCTTGATCTCGTTCGCCAATTTCAGCGCCTCTTCCTCGGTGCGCCCCTTCGCCTT
>JAFGMW010000118.1 GCA_016927275.1 Pseudomonadota bacterium | reverse complement strand
TTGCGGTGCGCGAGGGCGGCCGGACGGTGGGCGCAGGCGTCGTCACCGAGATACTCGAATAGCAGCTCAAAGCTGAAAGCTCAAAGGTGAAAGGGAGGGTTGGCGTTCATGAGAGCGATAATTCAAATGGCGTGTCAGGAGTGCAAGAGGCGCAACTACTCCACGACCAAAAACAAACAGAAGACCCCCGATCGCCTCGAGATGAAGAAGTACTGCCGGTTCTGCAGGAAGCATACCGTGCACAGGGAAACGAAGTAGCTGTTAGGGGAGTAGCTCAATTGGCAGAGCACCGGTCTCCAAAACCGGGGGTTGCAGGTTCGATTCCTGTCTCCCCTGCAGAGAGGTAGAGGATGCAGAGAAGTCAGAAGGCGGTGAGCCTCATATATCTGGCATGCGGCGCCGTGGCGTGGCTCCTCTTCCGGGAGATATTCGCCACCGCATGGGTCCTGGCGAGGCTCCCGATGCCGGCGGACTGGATAGTGTCGCCGGTGGACATGCTCTCCGCGGCGATCGGGCTGGCGACGTTTGTCGCCCTCCTGAGGAGCTCCAGGGTCGGCGCGTTCACGAACGAGGTGATCACCGAGCTGGGCAAGGTGACGTGGCCGAACAAGAAGGAGACCGTGCTCTCCACCGGAGTGGTCTCGGTGCTGGTGGGCATATGCGCGGTCATACTCTTCGGTTTCGACATGCTGTGGGGCATGCTGGTCAAGGTGTTCTATCAGTGAGGCGCTTCCCCGGGGGACGAGGATAAAATGACGATGCACTGGTACGTAGTCCACACATACTCCGGATACGAGCAGAAGGCGAAGAAGGCGCTCGAGGAGAGGATCAGGCAGCACGGCGTCGAGCATATGTTCGAGGGCGTGCTCGTGCCCCAGGAGAACGTGGTGGAGGTCAAGAAGGGCGTGAAGAGGACGACCAAGCGTCAGTTCTTCCCCGGCTACGTGCTCGTGAGGATGGAGCTCAACGAGACCACCTGGCACATAGTGAAGGGCACGCCAAAGGTCACCGGTTTCGTTGGGGGCTCGATGAATCCGCCGGTGGTGCCGGACGATGAGGTGGCCCGGATCACCAGCCAGATCGAGGAGGGCACCCTCAAGCCCAAGCCCAGGGTCGAGTTCGAGAAGGGCGAGAACGTCAGGGTCATCAGCGGGCCCTTCTCCACCTTCGCAGGCATCGTCGACGAGGTCCACGAGGGAAAGGGCAAGCTCAAGGTCATGGTGAGCATATTCGGCCGTTCGACGCCGATCGAACTCGATTTCACACAGGTTGAGAAAGTCAACTAAGCGAGGACGTCATGGCAAAGAAAGTTATCGCACAGATCAAGCTGCAGTGTCCTGCGGGGCAGGCTAATCCGGCGCCGCCGGTAGGGCCGGCGCTCGGGCAGCACGGCGTCAACATCATGGAGTTCTGCAAGCAGTTCAACGCCAGGACGCAGAAGCAGGCCGGCATGATCACCCCGGTGATCATCACCGTCTATCAGGACCGCTCATTCTCCTTCATCCTGAAGACGCCGCCGGCCCCGGTCCTTCTCCTGAAGGCGGCCAAGATAGAGAAGGGCTCGGGCCAGCCCAACAAGGTGAAGGTCGGCAAGGTCACCAGGGCCCAGATTGAAGAGATCGCTAAGATAAAGCTGCCGGACCTCAACTGCGCGAGCCTCGAGTCCGCGATGCGCACCATCGAAGGCACGGCGCGCAATATGGGCATAGAGGTCGTGGGCTGAGGCCGGATTGTCAACACGACTGTTGGAGCCCGGCATCATGCCGGGCGTTCGCACAACAGGGAGGTCAATATGACGAAGCAGGGCAAGAGGTACAAGGCGGACAGGGCCAAGGTTGACACGCAGAAAAAGCACGGCCTCGACGAGGCGCTGTCGATCCTGGATGGGTTCGGCAAGGCAAAGTTCGATGAGACTGTCGACGTTGCCCTGAGGCTCGGCATCGACGCGAAGCAGACCGACCAGTCGGTCCGCGGCGCGGTCGTGCTTCCGCACGGCATCGGCAAGAAGGTCCGCGTGCTCGTCTTCGCCAAGGGCGACAAGGCCAAGGAGGCCGAGGACGCGGGCGCCGACGTGGTGGGCGGCGAGGAACTGGTCGAGAAGATCCAGGGCGGGTGGTTCGAGTTCGACAAGGTGGTCGCCTCCCCGGACATGATGGGAGTGGTGGGCAGGCTCGGAAAGGTCCTGGGCCCCAGGGGGCTCATGCCCAATCCGAAGCTCGGCACGGTCACGGCGGACATCAAAAGGGCGGTCGCCGAGCAGAAGGCCGGAAAGGTCGAGTTCCGCATAGACAAGGCGTCCATAGTGCACGCCCCGGTCGGCAAGCGCTCGTTCGGCGCGGCCAAGCTGAAGGATAACGTGCTTGCGCTCGTGGAGGCGATCAACAAGGCGAAGCCGGCCGCCGCCAAGGGGACATACCTGAAGTCGATGGCCATCTCAGCGACGATGACCCCCGGCATACGCATCGACGTGACCAACTTATAGAGCGCCTCCTCATGAGGCCTGTTCCAAGGAGGACGACGTGGAAAAACAGAGAAAGGTTGAGGAGGTAAAGAGTTTGAGCGATCGCCTCGAGAAGGCGAAGGTGCTCATATTCGCCGACTACAGGGGGCTCAAGGTCTCCGAGATGACGAACCTTCGCGGCAATCTGCGCAAGGGCGACACGTGGTTCAAGGTGGTGAAAAACCGCCTGATGAAGCGCGCCCTCAAGCAGATGGGGTTTGAGCACCTCGAGAAGTATTTCACCGGCCCGACCGCCGTCGCCATCAACACGGCCGACCCGGTCAACCCGGCCAAGGCGCTGGTGGACTTCGCGAAGGACCATGAAAAGCTTTCGGTGAAGGGCGGGTTCCTCGACGGCAAGGAGATAGGGCCGGCCGAGGTCGAGACGCTGGCCAGGATGCCGTCGCGCGAGGTGCTGCTGGCGAGGGCGCTTGCCTCCATGAACGCGCCGGCCGCAAATTTCGTCGGCGTGCTCTCCGCGGTCCCGCGCAAGCTCGTCTACGCCATCAACGCAGTCAGGGAGACCAAGCAGGCATAAACTGAAACCAACGCACTTAATCGGCGGCGCGAACTACATGGCCGCGCCCACTCGGGCTGTAACGCAGGCGGTACGGCATCGATTGGGGTGCTAAGATCAAGGAGGAAGTCATGGCGACGTTAGGAAGGACGGAGATCGTAGAGGCCCTGAAGGGAATGACGCTGATGGAAGTGTCAGAGCTCGTCAAGGACCTCGAGAGCACATTCGGCGTGTCGGCGGCGGCCCCTGTGGCGGTCGCGGCGGCAGCGCCGGCAGCGGCGGCCGAGGAGCAGACCGAGTTCACGGTGGTGCTGGCCGAAGCAGGCGCCAACAAGATCAACGTGATCAAGGAAGTCCGCGCTATCACGAGCCTGGGCCTGAAGGAGGCCAAGGACCTGGTCGAGGGCGCTCCGAAGCCGGTGAAGGAGAGCGTCACAAAGGAAGAGGCGGCCGAGATGAAGAAGAAGCTCGAGGCGGCCGGCGCGAAGGTGGAGATCAAGTAAATCGACGTTGCGGAAACGAGTGCCGGGGATGCCGAGCACTCAAGACATAACAAGCAGCCGGTTCAAAAACCCGATTCTTGTTATGACTTGAGTGCTCGGCTCCCTGGCACAAAGCGTTTTTATAGCTTCCTGAGATTGCGGCCTGGGCCGGGAGCCCAGGCGCGCGCTCTTGTCTGACATCGAAGTCAAGGAGAGCATATGGCAACCCTTCCGGTCCGTCGCATCCGAAAAGACTTTTCCAAGATCAGACACGTGGTGGATATCCCGCCGCTGATAGAGATACAGCAGAAGTCGTTCCAGCAGTTTCTCCAGTCCGACACCCCGCCGGAGCAGAGGGGGGATATCGGCCTCCAGGGGGTCTTCAGGAGCGTCTTTCCGATAAAAGGGTTCAACCAAACCGCGTCGCTGGAGTTCGTGCAGTACTGCATGGAAGCGCCGCGCTACGACGAGCAGGAGTGCCGCAATCGCGGCATGACCTTCGCCGCGCCGATGAGGGTGACGGTCAGGCTCGTGGTCTGGGACGTCGACGAGGCGACGGGCGCGCAGACCATACGCGACGTCAAAGAGCAGGAGGTCTACTTCGGCGAGGTCCCGCTGATGACCGACTTCGGCACGTTCATCATAAACGGCACGGAGCGGGTCATCGTCTCTCAGCTGCACCGAAGCCCGGGCGTGTTCTTCGAGCACGACAAGGGCAAGACGCATTCGACCGGGAAGCTGCTCTTCGCCGCCCGCATGATACCGTACCGCGGGGCGTGGCTCGACTTCGAGTTCGACGCGAAGGACATCATACACGTGAGGATCGACCGGCGCCGCAAAATGCCTGCCACGATACTGCTTCGCGCCCTTGGCTTCTCCGAGGAGGAGCTGCTGGGGATGTATTATCAGAGCGAGTCGGTCACAATACAGGGCCGCAATAAATTCGAGAAGAACGTGGTGCCGGAGCTGTTGCGCTATCAGCGCGCGAGCAAGGACATAAAGGACCCGAAGACCGGCACGACTTTGGTGAAGAAGGGAAAGCGCTTTACGCGGCAGGCCCTTGAGGCGTTATCGGAGATCAAGGGCATGCAGATACCGGTGGACGCCGAGGAGATCATCGGCCGATTCACCGCCAACGACGTGGTCGATCCGGCGACCGGCGAGGTGGTGCTCGCGGTCGGCGAGGAGCTGACCGAGAAGAAGCTCGAGGAGATCACCGACAGGAAGATCGGCCAGCTCAATCTCCTCTTCATCGACGATCTCAACGTGGGGCCCTACCTGCTCAACACGCTCAAGGCCGACAAGGTGACCACGCCCGAGGAGGCGAAGCTCGAGATATACCGGAGGCTCAGGCCCGGCGATCCCTCGACGCCCGAGGCGGCCGCCTCGCTCTTCGACAACCTGTTCTACAACCCGGAGCGCTACGACCTCTCGAAGGTCGGGCGGCTCAAGCTCAACTACAAGTTCGGTTTCGATGTTCCGCTCGAGGTGGGGACCCTCCGCAAGGAGGACATCATCGAGACGGTGCGCTACCTCATCGGCCTCAAGGACGGCGAGGGCGAGATCGACGACATCGACCACCTGGGAAACCGCAGGGTGCGCTCGGTGGGCGAGCTTCTGGAGAACCAGTACAGGGTCGGCCTCATAAGGATGGAGAGGGCGATTCGCGAGCGCATGAGCCTGCAGGACGTCGAGACGCTCATGCCGCACGACCTCATCAACCCGAAGCCGGTCAGCGCGGTGATCAAGGAGTTCTTCGGATCGAGCCAGCTTTCTCAGTTCATGGACCAGACGAACCCGCTCTCCGAGGTGACTCACAAGCGCAGGCTGTCGGCCCTCGGGCCGGGAGGGCTCACTAGGGAGAGGGCAGGATTCGAGGTGCGCGACGTGCATCCCACGCACTACGGCCGCATCTGCCCCATCGAGACCCCGGAAGGCCCCAACATCGGCCTCATCGCATCTCTTTCGCTCTACGCGAAGGTGAACGACTACGGGTTCATCGAGACCCCCTATCGCCAGGTCAAGGCCGGCAAGGTCACCGAGAACGTGAGCTTCTGCTCCGCGCTCGACGAGAGCGATATCTCGATCGCGCAGGCCAACGCCGGCCTCGACAGCAAGGGGATGCTGGTCAACGAGAAGATCCAGAGCCGGGAACGCGGCGAGTTCGTGATGGCCAACAGGGAGGACGTGAGGCTCATGGACGTCTCGCCTCAGCAGCTCGTCTCGGTGGCGGCCGCTCTCATCCCGTTCCTCGAGCACGACGACGCGAACCGCGCCCTCATGGGATCGAACATGCAGAGGCAGGCCGTTCCGCTTCTGCGCACGCAGTCGCCGGTCGTCGGGACCGGCGTCGAGGGCACCCTGGCGCGCGATTCGGGCGTGACCATTGTCGCAAAGCGCGACGGTGTGATCGCGGAGGTGGACGCCAACAGGATAGTGGTCCGCGCCGACAAGGGCGAGAGGAAGAAGTTCGCCTCTGAGGTCGACATCTACAACCTCACCAAGTACCGGCGCTCCAACCAGAGCACCTGCATCAACCAGAATCCGATCGTTAAGAAGGGCGACAAGGTGCGCAGGGGCGACGTCATCGCCGACGGGCCCGCCACGGAAGAGGGCGAGCTCGCGCTGGGCCAGAACGTGGTCGTGGCCTTCATGCCCTGGGGCGGCTACAACTTCGAGGACTCCATCCTCATCAGCGAGAGGGTGGTCAAGGACGACGCCTTCACCTCCATCCACATCGAGGAGTTCGAGTGCGCGGCCCGCGACACCAAGCTGGGCAAGGAGGACATAACCCGCGACATCCCGAACGTCGGCGACGAGGCCCTGATGGATCTCGACGAGTCCGGGATCGTCCGCATCGGCGCAGAGGTGAAATCGGGCGACATCCTCGTAGGCAAGGTCACGCCCAAGGGCGAGACTCAGCTCTCCCCGGAGGAGAGGCTGCTGCGCGCCATATTCGGCGACAAGGCGGGAGACGTTAAGGACACGAGCCTGAGGGTCCCGCCGGGGGTCTCGGGCGTGGTCATCGGAGCGCAGGTCTTCTCGCGCGAGGGGGTGGAGCTCGACGAGCGCGCAAAGGAGATCCAGGACGAGGAGAAGACCAAGATCAACAAGGACATGGAAGTCGAGATAAACGGCATCATGGAGACCGCCACCAAGCGCATCAGGCACCTGCTCGTGGGCCGAGTCTCCACCTCCAAGGTCATGGACGCGGAGGAGGAGAAGGTCCTGCTGGCCAAGGGAAAGACGATATCCGATGAGACCCTCAACAAGATACCGTTCAGCAAGTGGAGCGAGATATCGGTAGAGGGCGGAGACGAGATAGAGGCGGAGCTGGCCGAGCTCTTCGACGAGATCGACGAGCAGCAGGACATGGTCAGGATGATGTACGACCAGAAGATCAACCGCCTCACCAAGGGCGACGAGCTGCCCCCCGGCGTCATCAAGATGGTGAAGGTCTACGTCGCCATCAAGCGCAAGCTCTCGGTGGGCGACAAGATGGCGGGCCGCCACGGAAACAAGGGCGTGATCTCGCGCATACTCCCGGAGGAGGACATGCCCTACATGGCCGACGGAAGGCCGGTCGACATAGTCCTCAACCCGCTGGGCGTGCCTTCGCGAATGAACGTGGGGCAGATCCTCGAGGCTCACCTCGGCTGGGCCGCCCGCACGATCGGCGAGAGGATACAGGAGCTCGTGAAGAGGAGCTGTTCGCGAGAGGAGCTCTCCAAGGCGATAAAGAAGGTCTACAGCTCGGCCTCGATGAACGAGTGGCTCGAGAAGGCCACCGACAAACAGGTGAGGGAGATGGCGCAGAAGCTCCGCGAGGGCGTGCCTTTCACCACTCCGGTCTTCGACGGCGCCTCAGAGTCCGAGGTGAAGGAAGCCCTCAGGCAGGCCGGGCTCCCGGAGAGCGGCAAGACGGTGCTGTTCGACGGCCGCACCGGCGAATCGTTCGACCACGAGGTGACGGTCGGCCTCATGTACATGATGAAGTTGCACCACCTGGTGGACGAGAAGATACACGCGCGATCCATCGGGCCCTACTCGCTGGTCACGCAGCAGCCCCTGGGCGGCAAGGCCCAGTTCGGCGGACAGAGGCTGGGGGAGATGGAGGTCTGGGCGCTGGAGGCGTACGGCGCCGCATTCGCGCTGCAGGAGTTCCTCACGGTCAAGTCGGACGACGTGGCCGGCCGCACGAGGATGTACGAGGCGATTGTGAAGGGCGAGAAGGTCCTGGAGCCGGGGCTGCCCGAGTCGTTCAACGTGCTGATCAAGGAGCTCCAGGCCCTTGCGCTCGACGTGGAGCTTCTGGAGCACGGTTCAGGCAAATAGCGTTAATGGAGTCCAAAGAGGAGAGTTATGGATATCTATCACTTCTTCGAGAAGCCCAAGGATCCGCTCAGCTTCGAGGGCATACGCATCAAGCTCGCGTCGCCCGAGAAGGTCATGGAGTGGTCGCACGGCGAGGTCAAGAAGCCCGAGACCATAAACTACCGCACCTTCAAGCCTGAGCGCGACGGGCTCTTCTGCGCCAAGATATTCGGGCCGGTCAAAGACTACGAGTGCAACTGCGGCAAGTACAAGCGCATGAAGCACCGCGGCATCGTCTGCGAGAAGTGCGGCGTCGAGGTGATCCAGAGCAAGGTGCGACGCGAGAGGATGGGGCACATAAAGCTCGCCTCGCCCGTCGCGCATATCTGGTTCCTCAAGAGCTTGCCCTCGAGGATCGGAACTATGCTCGAAGTCTCCCTCAAGGAGCTCGAGAAGGTGCTCTATTGCGAGGCCTACATGGTCGTCGACCCCGGCAACACCGGGCTCAAGGAGGGGGAGATACTGACCGAGGACGCCTACCAGAAGGCGCTGGAGGAGTTCGGCCCCGCGTTCATGGTCGGCATGGGAGGCGAGGTCGTGAAGGACATGCTCGCAAAGATGGACCTGGACGAGCTCTCCAAGAAGCTCAGGCGCGACCTCAAGAAGGCGAAGTCCGAGGCCGCCACGACGAAGATATCCAAGAGGCTCAAGCTCGTGGACCAGTTCCGCGAAGCGGGGAACAGGCCTGAGTGGATGATGCTGGACATCATCCCGGTCCTGCCGCCTGATCTTCGCCCCCTGGTCCCGCTCGACGGCGGGAGATTCGCCACCTCGGATCTGAACGACCTCTACAGGCGCGTCATCAACCGCAACAACAGGCTCAAGAGGCTCATCGAGCTCAACGCGCCCGACATCATCATAAGAAACGAGAAGCGCATGCTGCAGGAGGCTGTGGACGCGCTCTTCGACAACGGCCGCAGGGCGAGGCCGTTCGTGGGCCCGAACCGCAGGCCGTTGCGCTCTCTCTCGGACATGCTCAAGGGCAAGCAGGGCCGCTTCCGGCAGAACCTGCTTGGAAAGCGCGTGGACTACTCTGGCCGCTCGGTGATCGTGGTGGGTCCCGAGCTCAGGCTCCACGAGTGCGGGCTGCCCAAGACCATGGCGATCGAGCTCTTCAAGCCGTTCATCTACAACAAGCTCGAGCTCAGGGGCCTGTCCGCGACGATCAAGAGCGCCAAGCGGCTCGTCGAGAAGGAGACCCCTGAGGTCTGGGACGCACTGGCCGAGGTGATCAAGGAGCATCCGGTCATGCTCAACCGAGCTCCCACTCTGCACAGGCTGGGCATCCAGGCCTTCGAGCCGGTGCTCACCGAGGGCAAGGCGATACAGCTGCACCCGCTGGTCTGCGCCGCGTTCAACGCCGACTTCGACGGCGACCAGATGGCGGTGCACGTGCCGCTCTCCGTCGAGGCACAGATGGAGGCGAGGGTCCTTCTGCTCTCCACGAACAACATACTGTCGCCGGCAAACGGCAAGCCGATCATCGTGCCCACCCAGGACATGGTGCTCGGCATCTACTACATGACGAGGGAGAGGGCCTTCGTGAACGGCGAGGGCAGCATATTCAGTTCGCCCGACGAGGTTCGCGTCGCCTACGACGCGGGCGCGATCGACCTTCAGGCACGTATCAAGGTCAGGATGGACGGTAAGCTCTGCGAGACCACGGCCGGCCGCGTGATGCTCTACGATGTGGTCCCAAAGCAGATCCCGTTCTCCACGATCAACAAGGTCATGGACAAGAAGGCCATCGCGGATCTCATCGACCTCTGCTACCGCCTCTGCAAGGACAAGGAGACCGTGCTGCTCGCCGACCATCTCAGGTCCCTCGGCTTCAGCTATGCCACCAGGGCCGGCATCTCGATCTGCATCGACGACATGGTGATCCCCGAGGCCAAGAAGGGCCTTGTGGACAAGGCGAACGATGAGGTCCGCGAGGTGGAGGAGCAGTACACCGAGGGCCTCATCACCGCCGGAGAGAAATACAACAAGGTCGTGGATATCTGGGCGGCAACGACCGAGGATGTGGCCTCCGAGATGATGAAGGGGATGTCGACGATGATCATCGAGGGTCCCGACGGCCAGAAGCGCGAGCAGATGAGCTTCAACTCGATATTCATCATGGCCGACTCCGGGGCCAGGGGGTCCGCCCAGCAGATGCGCCAGCTGGCCGGGATGCGCGGACTGATGGCCAAGCCCTCGGGCGAGATCATCGAGACCCCGATCACAGCCAACTTCCGCGAGGGGCTGAACGTGCTGCAGTACTTCATATCCACGCACGGAGCGCGAAAGGGCCTTGCGGACACGGCGCTCAAGACCGCCAACTCCGGGTACCTCACCAGGAGGCTGGTCGACGTCGCGCAGGACACCACCGTGAGAGAAGATGACTGCGGCACTCTCGACGGGCTGGTGGTGAGCGCGCTCGTCGAGGGCGGAGAGGTCATCGAGCCCCTCTCGGACCGCATCCTCGGCCGCGTTGCGCTCGAGGACATACGCGATCCCTACACCGACGAGGTGATAGTCTCTTCGAACCAGATGATAGACGAGGAGCTGGTCCAGAAGATCGAGGACTCGGGCCTGGAGAAGGTCCTGGTCCGCTCGGTCCTCACCTGCAAGAGCCTCGTGGGCTGCTGCGCCAAGTGCTACGGCCGCGACCTCGCGCGCGGGCACCTGGTAAACATGGGCGAGTCGGTCGGCGTGATCGCCGCCCAGTCCATCGGAGAGCCCGGCACCCAGCTCACCATGAGGACCTTCCACATCGGAGGAACCGCCTCCAGGCGCGTCGAGCAGTCCGCCCTAGAATCGCGGCATGAGGGCGTCGTGAAGTACGAGGGGGTGCAGATAGTCGTGAACAAGGAGGGAAGGCTCACGGTCATGAACCGCAACGGCATCGTCATCGTCTCCGACGAGGCGGGCCGCGAGCGCGAGCGCTACAAGCTCAACTACGGCGCCATCCTGCTGCACAGGGAGGGGGAGAAGGTCAAGGCGGGTGAGCTGCTCGCTGAATGGGATCCCTACACCGTGCCCATCCTCACGGAGGTCTCGGGCCGCGTGAAGTTCGGCGACATCATCGAGGGCCTCACCATGACCGAGCAGGTGGACGAGGTCACCGGCCTCTCCCGCAAGGTCGTCGTCTCCTCGAAGGACGCCACTGCCAGACCCCGCGTCTCGATAAAGGACAGCGGCGGGGCGACCGTGCATCTGCCTTCGGGCCGCGGCGAGGCGCGGTACCTCATGCCGGTGGGCGCCAACATAGTCGTGGCGGAGGGCGACGAGGTCATGGCGGGCGACGTGATCGCCAAGATCCCGCGCGAGACCACGAAGACCAAGGACATCACCGGAGGCCTGCCGCGCGTCGCGGAGCTCTTCGAGGCCCGCAAGCCCAAGGACAACGCCATCATCTCCGAGATCGACGGCGCAGTCTCTTTCGGGCCCGACGCGAAGGGCAAGCGCACCATAGTCATCACCCCTGAGGTCGGCGAGCCGAAGGAGTACGCTGTGCCCAAGGGCCGCCACATCTCGGTGCACGAGGGCGACTTTGTCAAAGCCGGCGAGCAGCTCATGGACGGTTCCCCGAACCCCCACGATATACTCGCGGTGCTCGGCGAGAAGGAACTCGCCAGGTTCCTCGTGGACGAGATACAGGAGGTCTACAGGCTCCAGGGCGTGCGGATAAACGACAAGCACATCGAGATAATAGTGCGCCAGATGCTGAAGAGGGTCCGAATAGTCGATCCCGGCGATACGACGAGGCTGGAGGACGAACAGGTCGAGAAGTCGATCTTCGAGGCGGAGAACGAGAAGATCCGTGCCAAGGGCGGCAGCCCGGCGATAGGCGAGCCCATGCTGCTCGGCATCACCAGGGCATCGCTATCCACCGAGAGCTTCATCTCGGCCGCATCGTTCCAGGAGACCACGAAGGTCCTCACCGAAGCCGCTGCATCGGGCAAGGTGGACTACCTGAGGGGGCTCAAGGAGAATGTGATCATGGGCCGGCTCATCCCGGCCGGCACCGGGCTCCGCAAGTACAAGGGCTATGAAATCGAGGTGGCGGAGATGCCCGAGGAGCTTGTGGAAGTTCTCCCAGAGGGAGATTTTATTGCAAGTCAGGATGTTGCAGGCTGATATTAAAGAACCGCTTTAAAATACAGGCGGATCTTATAAGACCAGCAAAATCCTTGACTTAGCCAGGGGCTTTTGTTAGGTTGCGCCGCTCTTCGGCGGATTGTGCTGCAGGAGCGCCTAAAATCCTGTAATTGAATCACTTTCGATAGGCCCGCGTTGCCTGAAAAAAGACGCAAGTGGGGTTTTATGCCGACGATAAATCAACTTGTAAGGATCGGCCGCAGGCAGCTCAAGATGCGCACCGCATCCCCAGCGCTGCAGCGCTGCCCGCAGAGGCGGGGCGTCTGCATCCGCGTCTACACGACTACGCCCAAGAAGCCGAACTCGGCGCTCCGCAAGGTCGCTAGGGTGAGGCTCACGAACGGATTCGAGGTCACCTCCTATATACCCGGGGAAGGGCACAACCTCCAGGAGCACTCGGTGGTCATGGTGCGCGGCGGCCGCGTCAAGGACCTGCCCGGCGTCCGCTATCACATAGTGAGGGGCACGCTGGATTCCACAGGGGTGGAGAACCGCAAGCAGAGCCGCTCCAAGTACGGCGCCAAGAAGCCGAAATAAGTCCGTCACTCGTGACTCGTCACTCGATAAGGCGAGTCACGGGTCACGAGTCACGAGTCACGAGTCACGAGTCACGAAGGGGTTTGCGATGCCAAGGAAAAAGAGAGGAAGCTTAAAGAGAGAGGTCACGCCGGACCCGAAGTACGGCGACAAGCTGGTCGCCCAGCTCATCAGCACCATGATGTGGAGCGGCAAGAAGTCGATCGCCGAGAGGGTCGTCTACGGGACGTTCGACGTCCTGCAGGAGAAGAAGAACGACGATCCGGTCAAGCTCTTCAAGCAGGCCATGGAGAACATAAAGCCGATCATCGAGGTCCGCTCCCGCCGCGTGGGCGGCGCCACATATCAGGTCCCGGTCGAGGTCCGCTTCGACAGGCGCGTATCCCTGGGCTTCCGCTGGCTTCTGGCCGCCGCGCGCAGCCGCAAAGAGGGCACGATGAAGGATAGGCTCGCCGCTGAGCTGCTCGAGGCGATAGAGAACCGCGGGGCGGCGGTCAAGAAGCGCGAGGACACACACAAGATGGCGGAGGCCAACAAGGCGTTTGCCCATTATAAATGGTAGAAGGGGCACATTCGGCTCTTTGATATCATGGTGCGAAACGCATGGCCCCGTTGAGGGGTCGGCCCAAAGGAGTGCAGAGGTAGACGATGTCGGTGGATTCAACAGACCTGAACAATGTGCGCAACATCGGGATCATTGCCCACATCGATGCGGGCAAGACCACGGTGAGCGAGCGCATCCTGTTCTATACGGGCATCACCTATAAGATCGGCGAGGTCCACGAGGGGACCGCGGTGATGGACTGGATGGAACAGGAACAGGAGCGCGGCATCACGATCACGGCCGCCGCGACGACGTGTGAGTGGCTCGGCAGGCGCATAAACATCATCGACACGCCCGGCCACGTCGACTTCACGGTCGAGGTCGAGCGCTGCCTCAGGGTGCTCGACGGCGCGGTGGGTGTCTTCGACGCGGTGGCAGGGGTTGAGCCTCAGTCGGAGACGGTCTGGCGCCAGGCCAACCGCTACGGGGTGCCGAAGATCGGGTTCGTCAACAAGATGGACCGCGTCGGCGCCGACTTCTTCCGCTGCGTCCGTATGATGAGGGATAGGCTTGCCGCCAACGCGGTGCCTTTCCAGCTTCCGCTGGGCGCGGAGGACAAGTTCAGGGGGGTGGTGGACCTGGTCTCACGCAGGGCGTTTGCGTTCGACGACGAGACCAAGGGTTCCCAGTTCGATGAGGTCCCGGTTCCAGAAGATATGAGCGCGATGGTCGACGAGTACCGCGAGAAGCTGATCGAGGCGGTGGTGGAGGCGGACGACGAGCTGCTCCACAAGTACCTCGAGAGCCACACCCTGTCGGAGGAGGAGATAAGGAGGGCGGCCCGTAAGGCGACTGTGAGCATGAAGGTGGTGCCGGTCTTCTGCGGGGCGGCGTTCAAGAACAAGGGGGTGCAGCAGCTGCTCGACGGCGTGGTCGAATATCTCCCCTCGCCCCTGGATGTTCCGCCGATCGAGGGCGTGAACCCCGACAAGGAGGAGAGGGTCGAGAAGAGGAAGGCCGACACGAAGGAGCCCTTTGCGGCCCTTGCCTTCAAGATCATGACCGATCCGTACGTCGGACAGCTCACGTTCATGAGGGTCTACTCCGGTTCGATAGCGAGCGGGATGACCGTATTCAACCCGATCCGCGGCAAGCGCGAGAGGATAGGGCGCCTCCTTCGGATGCACGCCAACAAGAGGGAGGAGATCCGCAGCGCCGAGGCGGGGGAGATACTCGCCGCGGTGGGGCTCAACTTCACGAGGACCGGAGACACCCTCTGCGACCAGAAGGAGCCGATAGTGCTCGAGAAGATGGAGTTTCCTGCTCCGGTGATCTCGATCGCGATCGAGCCCAAGACCAAGGCAGACGAGGAGAAGCTGTCGCTCTCGCTGCAGAAGCTGGCCAACGAGGACCCGTCGTTCAGAGTCAACGTCGACGATGAGACGGGCCAGACGATAATATCCGGGATGGGCGAGCTCCACCTCGAGATAATAGTGGACAGGCTGCTCCGGGAGTTCAACGTGGCGGCGAACGTGGGCAAGCCGCAGGTGGCGTACCGGGAGACGATCACGAAGAAGGTCGAGATCGAATCCAAGTACATAAAGCAGACAGGCGGCCGCGGGCAGTACGCCCACGTATGGCTCCGGGTGGAGCCGCTGGAGCGCGGCAAGGGCTTCGAGTTCGAGGACGACGTGGTCGGCGGCTCGGTGCCCAGGGAGTACATACCGGCTGTGAAGAGGGGCGTGACGGAGGCGATGGACGGCGGCGCGATCGCCGGCTACCCGCTGATCGACATGAAGGTGGCGCTCTTCGACGGGTCGTACCACGAGGTCGACTCCTCGGACATGGCTTTCAGGATATGCGCCTCGATAGGGCTCAAGGATGCGGTGAAGAAGGGCCAGCCGATAATACTGGAGCCGGTGATGGACGTGGAGGTCGTGGTGCCGGACGAGTACGTCGGCAGCGTGACGGGCGACCTGAGCGCGAGGCGGGGCAGGATACTCAAGAGCGACGCCCACGCGGGCTCGCAGATAATCGGTGCCCAGGTCCCGTTGTCCAAGATGTTCGGCTACGCCACCGATCTTCGGAGCGTGACACAGGGAAGGGCCACGTACAGCATGCAGTTCGCGCACTATGAGCCGGTGCCGAAGAGCCTGGCCGACGAGATAATCGCAAAATCGCAGGGGCTATGACCCCTGCAGGGTTACGGGGAGGACACAATGGCAAAGGAGAAATTCGAACGGACGAAGCCGCACGTGAACGTGGGGACGATCGGGCATGTGGATCACGGCAA
>JAFGMW010000117.1 GCA_016927275.1 Pseudomonadota bacterium | reverse complement strand
TGATCAAATGGTTTTGTTTGGAATTTGGTGCCTGGTAATTGGTGCTTATTTGGTAATTGGTGCTTGGGATTTGGAATTTCATTTATTGCCCCCCGATCCGCTGCGAAGAATGCACCGCCCCGCTCCGTCTGAGGAGAGAGCCTGGAGTCCGAATGGGGTTAATATTTACCCGGAGAGGTGGGTAAAAATGGCGTGATGTCAAAAAGATAGATGGGGCGTCAAAAAATCGCTAGTGTTTTGAATGCTTTTTATTTATCTTCCTGATTACATTAAGAAAAGAGGGTCAATTACATGCCCGATTCCCATGAGAACCTTCAGGATCTGGGCAGCTTAGGCCGCGATGAGCTGCTCAAAAAGGCCAGGGCCATGGCCGAGCGCGTGAGAAAGCTCGAGGAGCTGGTGGAGATAATCTCCCGCGGGAAATACATGTGGGAGTCGACCTTCGACGCGATAACCTCGCCGGTCCAGATCGTGTCCGAGGATTTCGAGATAGTGAGGGCCAATCTCTCGCTCGCCGCCGCGTGCAAAAACGACATCGCGGCTGTCATAGGCAGGAAATGCTACGAGGCGTTCGCTGGCAGGGAGGGCCCGTGCGAGGGATGTCCCCTGGCCGAGTCGCTCGCGGCCGATTCCCTCAGGGCCTCAAGGCTCGGCTGCGAGATAGCAAGGCGCGAGTACGAGGCGAGCGCCTATCCGCTCTCCGTGGGGGATGCGGGCCGCCAGGCGGTCATGTACTACCGCGACGTCACCGAGGAGATGAGGCTGCAGCGCGAGATGATACAGCAGGAGAAGATGGCGGCCATAGGCATGCTCGCGGGCGGTGTCGCGCACGAGATCAACAACCCGCTCGGCGGGATACTGGCCTTCACCCAGCTCATGAAGAAGGACGCGAAGGACGACGAGAGGCTGCTGGCCGACCTCGTCGAGGTCGAGCAGGCGGCGATCCGCTGCAAGAAGATCGTGAGCGACCTTCTCGACTTCTCCCGCGTGTCCCGCGACCACGAGCGCAAGGCGGTGGACGTGAACGTCCTGCTCGAGAACGTATTCCCGTTCATCCAGCGCGAGATGCGCTCGCTCAACGTGGAGATGGAGTTCAGGGGGCACTCGGGAGTCCCGAAGGTGCTGGCGTCGCCCGACAGGCTGCAGCAGGTCTTCATCAACCTGCTCACCAACGCCTGCCACGCGATGCCCAAGGGCGGCACGGTGGAGGTGACGACCGGCGTCGAGGACGACGGCCGCACCGTGGCGGTGCGCGTGCGCGACACGGGCTCTGGAATGCCCGAGGAGATCAGCGACCGGATATTCGATCCGTTCTTCACCACCAAGGAGCCCGGCAAGGGGACGGGGCTCGGGCTGTCCATCAGCTACAGGATCGTGCGCGATCACGGAGGCGGGATAAGCTGCGAGTCCGAGGAGGGCAAGGGCACGGTCTTCACCGTGCGCCTGCCCGCCCAGACTGAGGGCAAGGGGGGCCGGCATGGCAAGGATACTCGTAGTTGACGACGAGGCGGCGATAAGGAAGGCGCTGGAGCGATTCCTCACCGGCCTCAAGTACCAGGTGCTCACCGCCAAAGACGGCGACGAGGCCCTGGCCGTCGTGGAGAAGGAGGCCGTGGACCTGGCGCTGGTGGACCTGGTCATGCCGAGGCTGGACGGCGTGGAGTTCATAAGGAGGCTCAAGAAGGCGCAGCCGGCCTGCGTGGCCATAGTCCTCACCGGGTTCGGAACGATCACCTCCGCCGTGGAGGCGATGAAGGCGGGCGCCTACCACTATCTCACGAAGCCGTTCGAGCTGGACGACATAGCGGCGCTCATCAGCACCGCGCTCGAGCATCGCCAGCTCAAGGAGGAGAACAGGCTGCTCAAGCGCCAGCTCCACGAGAGGTACCGCTTCGAGAACATAGTCGGGCACGGCGACGCCATGGCCCAGGTGTACGATTTGATCGAGAAGGTGGCGGAGACCGACTCTACCGTCCTCATCACAGGCGAGAGCGGCACGGGCAAGGAGCTCGTCGCCCGGGCTATTCACTACAACAGCCCGCGCCGCGACAAGCCGCTGGTCGTCGTCAACTGCGCGGCGATACCCGAGGAGCTCCTGGAGAGCGAGCTCTTCGGCCACGTGAAGGGGGCGTTCACCGGCGCGGTGGCCATGCACGCGGGCCGCTTCGACGCAGCGGACGGCGGCACGATATTCCTCGACGAGATCGGCGACATGAGCCTCAAGCTCCAGGTCAAGGTGCTCAGGGTCCTTCAGGAGCAGAGGTTCGAGCCGGTCGGGTCGACCTCCACGCACGAGGTCGACGTGAGGATAATCGCTGCGACAAACCAGGACCTCGAATGCGCCGTGCGCGAGCGGCGTTTCCGCGAGGACCTCTTCTACAGGCTCAACGTGATACCGATCCACATCCCGCCGCTGCGCGAGCGCAGGGAGGACATACCGCTGCTGGTGGAGCACTTCATACACAAGTACGCGAAGGAGGGGGCGGGCAAGGTCCAGGGCATATCCGGCGAGGCGCTCGACGCGCTCATGTCCTGGCCGTGGAAGGGGAACGTGAGGGAGCTCGAGAACCTGATCGAGAGGATGGTCGTGCTCAAGAAGGACGACACCATACAGCCGTCCGACCTGTCGGACAAGATGGGCGGGGCGAGGGCGGCGTCGCCGGCCCCGGGGGGCGAGCCCCTGCAGGTCGACATCCCCGACGAGGGGATCTCGTTCAAGAAGGCGGTGAGCGACTACGAGTCGAGGCTGATCGTGGGCGCCCTGCGCAAGACCGGGGGTAACAAGAACAAGGCGGCGAGCCTGCTCAAACTCAACAGGACGACGCTCGTGGAGAAGATAAAGAAGAAGCACCTGGAGGCGGACGAGGTCGATTGACGGCCCCGCGAGACGATGCTGAAGACCAAAAATCTCCTCATAGTCGACGACGATCCGGCCATAGCCAGGGTCTTCGAGCGCCTCGCGCGTGACCGGGGGTGGAGCTGCTCGGTCGCCCGCAGCGCCGAGGACGCGCTCGAACAGATCAACGCGCAGATATTCGAGGCCGCGGCGGTGGACATAAAGCTGCCGGGCCTCAGCGGGCTCAAGCTCCTCGACCAGGCGAAGAGGAGCAACGTCCCCACTGAGATCGTCGTGATAACCGGGCTCGGCTCCGTGGACACGGCGGTGGAGGCGATGAAGAACGGGGCCTACGACTACGTGACCAAGCCCTTCGACGACATCGAGCGGGTCGCTATCATACTCGATCGGGCCATGGACCGGTTCCGCCTGGCCGCGAAGCTCAGGCAACTGGAGCGGCGCGCGCCCGACGGCGTCTCCTACGAGGGGATACTCGGGAAGAACCGCAGGATGCAGGAGATCTTCGAATCCATCGAGAACATCGCCCCGACCACCTCGACGGTCCTCATCACCGGCGAGAGCGGCACCGGCAAGGAGCTGGTCGCCAGGGCCATACACGCGAGGAGCAACCGCGCGAACATGCCGTTCGTCGTCATCAACTGCGCCGCGATACCGGTGCACCTTTTGGAGAGCGAGCTCTTCGGCCACAGGAGGGGGTCGTTCACGGGGGCCATTGCCGACAAGGGCGGCCTTTTCCAGGAGGCTGACGGCGGGACGATCTTCCTCGACGAGATAGGCGAGGTGCCGCCGGCGGTTCAGGTAAAGCTCCTGAGGGTGCTGCAGGAGGGCGAGGTGAGACCGGTCGGCGACGTGGAGTCGCGGCACGTCGACGTGAGGCTCATAACCGCCACCAACAGGGACCTCGGGGCCCTGGTGCGCGAAGCGGCGTTCCGCGAGGACCTCTTCTACCGCATCAACGTCATAAACATCGGCCTGCCGCCGCTCCGGGAGCGCTCGGACGACATCCCGCTGCTCGCCTTCCACTTCCTCAAGAAGTACGCCGAGAGGATGAAGAAGGAGGTGGACAAGATCTCCGTCGATGCGCTGCAGGCGCTGCAGGGCTACTCATGGACCGGCAACGTCCGCGAGCTTGAGAACGTCATCGAGCGCGCGGTGGTGCTCGTCTCCGGCGACACGATAACCGCGAAGGACCTTCCGGCCAGGCTCCTTTCGGAGTCGTTCTACCTCATGAACGAGGAGGCGGGCGCCGACATCACCAGGTACAATTACCAGGACGCCAAGCAGAGGGCCATGGCCTCCTTCAACAGGGCATATATCTCCGCCCTGCTCAAGGAGGCGGGGGGCAACATATCGTTCGCCTCCGAGAAGGCGGGGATGGACCGCTCTAACTTCAAGAAGCTCATCAAGAGGTACGGGATAGACACCAGCGAATACAGGGAGGAGCCGGGCGAGGAGCCCGCTCCCAAGGGGTGAGGCATGGACAAGAGCTCGATCCTGGTCCTCTACGACGGAAGGCAGGAACCCAAGGCGATCAACGGAGCCCTGCGCTCGGCCGGACTCTCCTGCGCGTTCGCGCAGACGAGGGAGACGGGCTGGGACGCGAGGCTCGGCTCCGTCGACTGCTGCCTGATCGTGATCGAGGGCGAGGACGCCAGCGGCGCCCCGGCGATCATAGAGAAGATGCGCTCCAGGGACGACAACCTCCCCGTCGTCGTCGTCTCCAGGTCGGGCTCGCTCGACGACGCGATCTCGTCGATGAAGGCCGGCGCCTACGACTACCTCACCATGCCGGTGGACGAGGAGAAGCTGAGGCACGCGGTAGGCAACGCCGTAAGGCTCTACAGCCTGACCAAGCGCGTCTATCTGCTCGAGAACCAGGTGGGATGGAGGCTGGGCCTCGACGACATGGTGGGCCACAGCCATCGGATGCAGGAGATCTACTCGATGATCGGCATGGTGGCCAAGAGCAACGCCACCGTCCTCATCACCGGCGAGAGCGGCACCGGCAAGGAGCTGGTCGCGCGGGCGATCCACAACCACAGCGAGCGCCGGGCGCGGACCTTCCTCGACATAAACTGCGGGGCGATACCGCGGGAGCTCCTGGAGAACGAGCTGTTCGGCCACGAGCGCGGCGCCTACACGGGCGCGGACCGCCGCTACATGGGCAGCTGCGAGCGGGCGGACGGGGGCACTCTCTTCCTGGACGAGATCAGCGAGATGGACCCGCTGCTCCAGGTGAAGGTCCTCCGCTTTCTGCAGGAGCGCAGCTTCGTGAGGGTGGGCGGCACAGACCCGATCAGGGTCGACGTCCGCATAGTGACCGCGACCAACCGCGACCTGTCCAAGGAGGTCGCCGAGGGCCGATTCCGCGAGGACCTCTTCTACCGGCTGAACGTCGTGCCTATCCACATGCCGCCGCTGAGGGAGAGACAGGAGGACATACCGCTTCTGGCCAAGCACTTCCTCGACAGGTTCTCGTCGAAGAACGAGAAGATCTTTCTGGATTTCGCGCCGCAGGCCATGGACATGCTCGTCTCCCACGACTGGCCCGGGAACGTGAGGGAGCTGGAGAACGTCATAGAGAGGGTGGTCGTGCTCAACAACGACAGCAGGGTGAAGACGCAGCACCTCCCCAAGGCGCTCCAGCAGGGCACAAGGCAGAGGCCCTCCGCTGCCGCGGGGACCGAGCCGTCGATGGCCCCCCTCGACGGGGGCAGAATCATACCTCTGGAACTTGTCGAGAAATATGCTATAGAGGCCGCCTTGAAGAGGTGCCTGGGCAACGTGGGCGAGGCGGCACGCAAGCTCAGGATCGGCCAGGCGACGATGTACCGCAAGATCAAGCAGTACGGGCTGAAATAGGGATCGGGGATCGGGGATCAGTATTCACTTATCACTGATTACGGTTTTCCAACTTTGAACGGAGGCACAGATGAACATCGAGGTGAAACAGCAGGGCAACATCCAGGTCATGCACTGCGGCGGCAGCCTGGACGCGGACACCGTGTCGGCATTCAAGAAGGTGGCCTACGACCTCGTGGGCGCCGGCTCCAACAGGATCGTCATCGACTGCGCCAACCTCACCTTCATCGATTCGATGGGGCTGGGCGTTCTCATATCGCTTCTGCGCAAGGTCCGCCAGCGCGACGGCGACGTGAAGGTCGCGTCGCTCTCCGACGAGGTCAAGACCATCTTCGAGGTGACCAGGCTGCACCGGC
Organism: Pseudomonadota bacterium; assembly: GCA_016927275.1. Lineage (NCBI taxonomy): Bacteria > Pseudomonadati > Pseudomonadota > Pseudomonadota bacterium. The sequence goes on along the minus strand of JAFGMW010000117.1, from coordinate 21,534 downwards.
TGTTCGAGGTCTGCGCCGACTGGAACGCTGCGGTGCGCCAGTTCAACAAGTAGAGATGCCCGAAAAGAGCCCATTCATCTGCTCCTTCACCATAAGGAGCGACACGCGCTATCTCTCCGCGCTGCGCAGCTGGATAGGTGCCGCGGCCAGGGTCGCCGGCAGCGGCCGCCTGGGAAAGCGCGAGAGGATAGCGCTCGAGCTGGCGCTCGTGGAGGCGGTCGACAACGCCATATTCCACGCCCACCGCGGCGACGCCGCGAGGCCGATCAGGGTCACCCTCTCGCTGGCGGACGGGGAGGCGGGCCTGGAGGTGGTTGACACCGGCCGGGGGATCGGTCACCTTTCCGGCTCCCTTCCCGAGGCGATGTCGGAGCACGGCAGGGGGCTGTTCCTGATGAGGAGCATGATGACGAGTGTTGCGAGCAGGGTGAGCAACGGGAGGCACGCGCTCCGCATGAGGCTTTCGCTATGAAACAGGTGAAGAACCCCATGGACGCGGTCTTCGCGCTGAGCCAGGCGATAGCGCGTTCCGCAGAGCCGGAGCAGGTCTACGACCTGATACTGGACGAGGTGGTCCGTTCGCTGGGCGTGGAGAAGGCCTCGATAATGATCTTCGACGAGTCCAGGGGGGTTCTCACCATCGCGGCGGCGCGCGGCATGGACAGCTCCATAATGAAGGACGCGGTGGTCAAGGTGGGGGAGGGGATATCGGGCCGAGTCTTCGCCAGCCACGAGCCGCTCATGATCAACGAGATACAGGCCTCGGAGATGGGGCCCGGCAGGGAACGCTACCGCACCAGGTCGCTCATCTCGGCGCCGGTGACCTGCTTCCCGATGAAGGTCGGCGAGGAGTCGCTGGGCGTGATCAACGTGACCGACCGCACTGACGGCAGGCCCTTCACAGAGGAGGACCAGCGGCTGCTGACCACCATCACCAACCAGGCCGCAGCCTACATGCACATCCTCAAGCTCACGGAGGAGCGCGCGGAGAACGAGAGGCTACGCCAGCAGATCGAGATCGCGCGCCAGATACAGTACAGGCTCCTTCCCGCGGAGCAGCCCTCCATCGAGGGGCTCGACGTGGCGGGCAGGCTCATCACCGCGGAGCGCGTCGGCGGCGACTACTACGACTGTTTCCTCACGCAGGCCAGGCGCCCCTCGTTCGTGGTGGCCGACGTGTCTGGGCATTCCATCGGCGCGGCGCTCATCATGGCCGCGTTCCGCTCCGCCATACGCGCCCAGAGGGACGGCGACTACTCCCCGTCGATGCTCGTGCAGAGGATCAACTCCATACTGTACGAGGACCTCTTCCAGTCGGAGCAGTTCATCACCATGGCGTACATGCAGTACGTCGTCTCCAGGCGGATCATCCAGTACACGACAGCGGGCCACCCGCATCCCATCGTATGGAGAACAGCCGATAAAAAGTTCGAGGATGCGGGCACAGACGACCCGATACTGGGGCTCGAGCCCAGGGGGGTGTTCCACGAGAAGCAGATGGTGGTCTCCTCCGGCGACGTGGTCCTGCTGTACACGGACGGTATAATCGAGGCCGGCAGGGCCGGCGGCGAGAGGTTCGGCCGCGAGCGCCTCAAGGAGTGCATGAGGGACGCGGTCGTGGGCAGCGCCCGGCAGATCGTCGACGTGATCGTCGAGAGCGCCCAGTCGTTCGCAGACCCGGATCCGCTGCGCGACGACGTGACCGCGCTCGCCGTCAAGGTTTTGTAATTCGGGATGCGCCTCCCGCCACAATTTGAGGACCCTTTTTCCGATGATGCTGTAAAAAGGGGCCTCAAATTCCGGCTCGCGGCGCATGGATATGGATCACAAACAGGGGGATATCTTGGATTACGATCAGGCGCTGGAATACCTCGATTCGCTGCAGCCCACGTCGATGAGGCTTGAGCTGGGCTCCTTCACCGAGGCCTGCCACATCATGGGCGATCCGCAGCACGGCCTCAAGACCGTGCACATAGGGGGCACCAACGGCAAGGGCTCGACCGCCGCCTTCCTCGCATCGATACTCAAGAGGAGCGGCTATCGCGTCGGCCTCTACACCTCCCCGCACCTCATGGACGTGAGGGAGAGGCTGCAGATCGACAGGGAGCTCATAGGCACCGACGAGCTGGCCGGGATCCTTGGCGGCATAAAGAGGTCCCTGCCGGACGAGAGGATGCTCACCTACTTCGAGACGCTGACGCTTGCCTCCTTCATCTGCTTCAAGAAAAGCGGCGTGGACATCGCAGTCTACGAGACCGGGATGGGTGGGAAGCTGGACGCGACCAACCTCGTGGAGCCCCTGGCGGTGGTGATAACCCCCATCTCGCTCGATCATACGAGGCACCTGGGCGCCACCATCAGGGAGATAGCTGTGGAGAAGTGCGGGATAATAAAGAGGGGCGTCCCCACGGTGGTGGCCTACCAGCCGCCCGAGGTCATGGAGACCATAAGGCGCGCGTGCGACGACGCGGGTTCGCCGCTCGTGCTCGCGACCCCGGACACGGTGACCTCTAAGCTGGGGCTCGCGGGGGAGCACCAGCGCCAGAACGCGGCCTGCGCCGTCGAGACGGCCGAGATACTCTCGGCGTCGGGCTTCGCCGCCCGCGACGTCGAGGCGGCGCTCGCCGAGACGCGCTGGCCGGGGAGGCTCGAGGTGGTCCACGAGAGGCCCAGGGTGATCCTAGACGGCGCCCACAACGTGGCGGGCGCGGAGACTCTGGCCTCGTACGTGAGGGGCATGATACCGCGCGAGCGCGCGGTGTTGATCGTGGGGATACTCGCGGACAAGGACGTGGCAGGGATCATGAGGCAGCTGGCCCCGCTCTTCCGCGAGGTCGTCTGCGTCAGGGCCCCCTCGGACAGGGCCGCCTCGCCCAAGGACCTGGCCGCCGCCGCCCGCTCCTCCGGCGTGACGATCACGATGGCCGACGAGGTGCCGCTCGCCCTCGAGAAGACGATGCGGCGCATGGGCGACGACGACACCCTGGTCGTCTCAGGCTCGCTCACGGTCGTGGGGAAGGCGGAGGACTTCTTCTCTCATTCGAGAAAAGAGGTGAGATGAGCAAGAAGAGGCTCTATTTAATCGACGGCGCGAACCTGCTCTTCCGCGCTTTCTACGCCATCCGGCACCTCTCCAACTCCAAGGGACAGCCCACCAACGCCCTCTACGGATTCGCCAACATGCTGCTCAAGCTCATGCGCGAGCAGTCGCCCGACTACGCGGCGGTGTGCCTCGACACCGCGGAGCCCACCTTCCGCGACGAGATCTACGGGGAGTACAAGGCCAACAGGGAGGAGCCGCCCGACGAGCTGGCGAGCCAGTTCCCCTACGTGGAACCCCTGGTCGAGGCGCTCTCCATGCCGATCGTGAAGAGGCCCGGCTTTGAGGCGGACGACCTCATGGGGACGCTGGCGCGCCGCTTCGCCGCCGACGGGCTCGAGGTCGTTCTGGTCTCCGGCGACAAGGACCTCATGCAGCTGGTCGGGCCGAACGTCTGCATGTTCGACGGGATGAAGGGGCTCTGGGTACGCGAGGCGGAGGTGAAGGAGCGCTTCGGCGTCCCGCCGGAGGGGGTGGCGGACGTGCTCGCCCTCTGCGGCGACGCCACGGACAACGTGCCGGGCGTCAAGGGGGTGGGGCCCAAGACCGCCTCCAGGCTTGTCGCCGAGTACGGCTCGGTCGAAGGGGTGATCGACAACGCCGGCCGCATAGAGGGCAAGGTCGGGAGGGCGATCGCGGATCATGCGGAGGACGCCAGGCTCTCTAAGCGCCTTGTGACGATAGATATCAATGTTGAGTTAAAGGAACAGTTGAAGGATTTGGAGGTGCTCTCCCCTGACCGCGAAAAGGTGCAGACCCTGTTCAAGGAGCTTGAATTCACGACCCTTTTGAATCAGCTGGCCCCTCAGTCCGCCCTTTCCTTTGAGGGGTACAGGCTGGTAACCGAAGAAAAGACTTTAAATGAGCTGATTAAATTAATAAAAAATAAAGGTATTTTATCTATCGATCTCGAGACCGACTCTCTCGACCCTATGAGGGCCAATATCGCCGGGTTCGCCCTGGCGTGGGGGCTTGGCGAGGCCGCCTATATCCCGATCGGTCACGTGACAAGGGGCGGTGGGGCGAAGGCGGGCCGGAGCGGGGATCTTTTCGCCGAAGGGGTTGGCCTCGCCCCGGGGCAGCTGCCCGAGGCGAAGGTGCGAAGGGCGATTGAGAAGATCCTCTCCGACGGTTCGATCAGGAAGGTGGGCCAGAACCTCAACTACGACCTCACGATACTGCGCAGTCACGGCTATGAGGTGAGGGGGGTGGAGCTCGACACCATGCTCGCCTCCTACCTCATCGACCCTGCCCAGGGCCACGGGCTCGACGCCCTGGCCAGCCGTTACCTGGACCACACCACCATAAAGTACGGGGACGTGACCGGAAAGGGAGCGAAGCAGATACTCTTCACCGAGGTCCCGCCCGAGGAGGCCCGCGACTACGCGTGCGAGGACGCGGACGTGGCCCTGAGGCTCGCCGGGATATTCCGCTCGCGCATCGGGGAGGAGGGGCTCTCCGAGCTCTTCTATGATGTGGAGATGCCGCTGCTGGATGTGCTGGTCGACATGCAGATCGCCGGCATGCGCCTGGACGAGCCGAAGCTCTCCCTGCTGGGCCGGGAATTCGAGGTCGAGCTGGACGGCCTCGAGGGGAAGATCCACGCGCTGGCGGGCGAGGAGTTCAACATAAACTCGCCCAGACAGCTCGGCCGGATCCTCTTCGAGAAGCTCAGGCTCCCCGGCGGCAAGAGGACCAAGACCGGATTCTCCACCGGCCAGCAGGTGCTCGAGGAGCTGGCCTCCCGCCACGAGCTCCCTGCCCTGATACTCAGGTGGCGGCAGCTGGGCAAGCTCAAGTCGACCTACATCGACTCCCTCAAGGGGCTGATCAACCCCGTGACCGGGAGGGTGCACACCACCTTCAACCAGGCCACCGCCGCGACGGGCAGGCTCTCCTCCTCGGACCCCAATCTCCAGAACATCCCGGCGCGCACGGACGAGGGCCGGCGCATCAGGGAGGCGTTCGTCGCGGACCCGGGGTTCGTGCTGATATCGGCCGACTACTCCCAGATCGAGCTTCGCGTGCTGGCGCACCTCTCCCGCGAGGGCGAGCTGATAGGCGCATTCGAGAGGGGCGAGGACGTGCACGCCCTGACCGCCTCCGGCATATTCGGCGTGCCCAGAGAGCGCGTCACGCGGGAGCAGCGCGCCGTGGGCAAGACCGTGAACTTCGCCACCATCTACGGCCAGACCTCCTACGGGCTGGCGGCCCAGCTGGGCATATCGCAGGGCGAGGCCGCGGACTACATCGACGACTACTTCGCAAAGTACCCGAGGGTGGCTGCCTACCGCGACGAGGTGCTCGAGCGCGCGAGGAAGGAGGGCATGGTCGGCACCCTCTTCGGCCGCCGCCGCTATTTCCCTGACATTGGGAGCGAAAACGGCATGCTCCGGCAGATCGCGGAGCGGATGGCCTTCAACACCGTGTTCCAGGGGAGCGCCGCGGACATAATCAAGATCGCGATGATAGACGTGCACTCGGGGCTCGCCGAGGTCTCCGGAAGATCCAGGCTCCTGCTCCAGGTCCACGACGAGCTGGTGATCGAGGCGCCCGAGGGCGAGGCCGAAAAGGTCTGCGAGTTCGTGAAGCGCACCATGGAGCGGGCGGTTGAGCTCTCCGTGCCGCTGGTGGTCGACACCGGCAGGGGCGCGAACTGGGCCGTGGCCCACTGAATCATTTCTATTGACCCGAGGGGCCGGCTAATTTAGATTTCATCTTCAATTCCGGAGGGTTTCCCATGTCAGATATCAACGAAGACACCCAGGGCGTCGCGACCGAGGAGGCGATGGCATTCCCGATCAACCAGGCGCTCCTGGACGAGGCCACGCACGCGAAGGAGGAGTGGAGGCTCCTCAAGGAGCGGCTGAACAAGATCGAGGAGCACCGCAGCCAGGTCACCAAGGCGGTCTACGAGAAGGTGCGCGGCGACTACGAGGGCAGGCTGAAGGCGGCCACCGAAGTGGTGATGAGCAAGAAGGGGGATGTGGACGCCGAGCTGGCGACCCTCTGCGAGACGCGCAACAAGATCGCCGAGGACCTCAAGGTCCACCAGCACAACCTCGAGGAGATAAAGTTCCGCAGGACCCTCGGCGAGTTCGCGGACGAGGAGTACCAGTCGCAGGCGCGCGAGGAGCAGGACAAGATCGGCAAGTTCGAGACAGTCCTCTCCGCGGTCAACTCCAACATCCACCGCTACGAGGCGATATTCGCCGACGAGCCGGGGCTCTTCGCCGAGGAGCACCGTCCCGCGGCAGGGGAGACCGTGCAGGAGGCCGAGCTGTCCGGGCTCACCCCCACGCCGCAGCAGATGGAGCCCCCGACCGACGAGAAGGGCTACGTCATCGAGGATACGGGCCCCAACTACTTCGGCGCAACCAAGGCCGAGGATACCAATCCCATGTTCGAGGAGGGCTCGACCACAGCCAGGGGCGCGGCGGGCAAGGCGGAGACCGGGATGAGCAGGATCATCATCATAAACGGCGACAACGCGGGGGCGACATACCCGATCAAGGGCACGATCTCGCTCGGCCGGGCCGAGTCCAACACGATCGCCATCCGCGATGCAAAGGTCAGCCGCCAGCACGCCCAGGTCCAGCAGCAGGGCAAGGAGTGCGTGATCGTGGACCTCAACAGCTCCAACGGCACATACGTGAACAACGAGCGCATCGAGGAGCATGTGCTCTCCGACGGGGACGAGGTCCGCATAGGCGACTGCATCATGCAGTTCCAGGCCTAGGAGCCGTGACTCGTGACTCGCCTGCTGCCGGCAGGCAGGTGACTGGTGTTCGGCGGTCCGGGGGTTCGGTGGATCTCGCCAAATACATAGACCATACCCTTCTCAGGCCCGAGGCGACCCCTGCCGAGGCGGAGGCGCTCTGCCGCGAGGCCCTCAAATACCGATTCAAGGCGGTGTGCCTCAACCCCCTCTACGTCGCCCTCGCCTCGGGGATCCTCAAGGGGAGCGGGGTGGAGGTCGCGACTGTGATCGGCTTTCCGCTGGGCGCGAACACGACCGTGATCAAGATGTCGGAGGCAAAGGACGCGCTCGCAAATGGCGCCACCGAGATCGACATGGTGATGGCCGCCGGCCTCTTCAAGGCCGGGGACGACGCCATGGTCCAGCGCGACATCGACGGCGTGGTGCGGGCCGCCGAAGGCCGGACGGTCAAGGTGATCCTCGAGACCTGCCTCCTCGACAGGGAGGGGATCGTCCGCGCATGCCTCATAGCGCTTGCGGCCGGCGCCTCGTTCGTGAAGACCTCCACCGGATTCGGGTCGCGAGGCGCGAGCATTGAGGACGTCCGCACGATGAGGGAGGCGGTGGGGGGCAAGCTAGGCATCAAGGCCAGCGGCGGCATCCGCACGCGGGAGCAGGCCCTGGCGATGATAGAGGCGGGGGCCACGAGGATAGGCACCTCGGCCGGGGCGACCATAGTCAGAGGAAAATAAAATGGATACGGAATCGTATTTTTCCAGGGTGGAGGAGGCGGCAGCCTGGCTGCGCGGCAGGGCGAGCATGTCCCCCAGGGTCGTGGTCGTGCTCTCGGCGGGGCTCGGATCCTTTGTCGGGGACATGGAGGGGACCTCCTCGATATCGTCGTCGGAGATTCCCCACTTCCCCCGGGCCATGGCCGAGGGCCACGAGGGGAGGCTCGTCTTCGGCAGGATGAAGGGGGTCCCGATGGTCGCGGTGTCGGGCCGCTTCCACTGCTACGAGGGGCACTCCCCACAGTCGGTGGTGTTCCCGTACTTCGTGCTCACGAACCTCGGCGCCCGCATCCTCATCACCACGAACGCGGCAGGGGGGGTGAACAGAAAGTTCAGGGCGGGCGACCTCATGATCGTCCGCGACCACATCAACATGATGGGGATCAATCCCCTCGTTGGGATCGCGGTCCAGCGCAGGCATGACCAGTTCACGAGCATGAACCGGGCCTACGACCCCGCGCTCCGCGATATCGCGCTGAGGGAGGCCAGGCGGATCAGGATGAAGCTGAGGGAAGGGGTGTATCTGGCCGTGATGGGCCCGAGCTACGAGACCAAAGCGGAGATAGCGGCCTTCCGCAGGATGGGGGCGGACGCGATCGGCATGTCGACCGTGCCCGAGGTGATCGCCTCGAATTTCCTGGGGTTGCGGGTGCTCTCGTTCTCGTGCATCGCCAACCCCGCGGCCGATCTGCACGAGGGGGAGATGTCGCACGCCGAGGTGCTCGAGTCCATGCAGCGCCTCTCGCCGCGCGCGGTTCGGCTCCTCGAGGGGATAGTGGCCGAGGCGGGCAGATGAACCGATGAAGATAACGATCGGCACAAGGTCCGCGAAGGCATCCCTCGTCTGCGCCAAGTCGGTGGCCGGGCTCCTCGAGGCGGCCGGCGCCGGTGCGGAACTCAGACCGATATCCGCGATCGGCGACTCGCTGGACGTGGGGCTCGCGGGCCAGCGCGGCGGGGAGATGTTCACCAGGGATCTCGACGAGGCGCTCCAGAGGGGCGAGATCGACCTCGCGGTCCACGACATGAGCCATGTGGCCGCGGTCCTGCCCGCCAACGTCTCGATCGCGGCTGTCCCTCAGCGCCTCGACCCCCGCGATGCGTTCGTCTCCGGCAAGGCCAAGAAGCTCTCCGCCCTCGGCGCGGGGGCGCGCATCGGCGCCTCGGGCGCGGTGAGGGCCCCGCAGCTCATCCGCATGGCGAGGGGATTCGAGATCGTGCCCGTGATCAGCGACCCGGAGGCCAATCTGCGCGCGGTCGGCGAGGGGGTGGTGGACGGGGTCATCATGTCCTCCGCCGAGCTCGCGAGGCTCGGGATCGATAATGTGATATGCGAGCATCTGCCGGCCGACAGGCTCGTGCCCGCGATCGGCCAGGGCGCGCTCGCGGTCGAGGTGAGGAGCGACCGCCGCGAGCTCATCGGCCTCGTCACCAGGGCGTGCCATCACCCCGCCTCCGGCGTGACCGTGAAGGCCGAGCGCGCGTTCCTCAAGGCCATGGACCGGCAGGACGGAGCCGTCTATGCCGCCAGCGCCGAGGTCGTCCCCTCGGGCCTTGCGATCGTGGGATTCATCGCGACCGCCGACGCCGCGAAATTCGTCATGGAAAAGGAGAGCGGCAAGATCGACGGGGCGGGCGACCTCGGCAGGCGCCTGGCCGAAAAGCTGCTCAAGAAATTCTCCTAGATCGCGTCATCCCTGAGTTGATATCTTCAAATCATGGCGGGCCGCATCGATGCCCGCAGAGAAAATTCCCGCACCCCCTTGACTGCCCGGGCGGGCGGCCCCATATGGCCTCTGGAATCGATGGCGGTCCGGATCGCAGGGAATCGAATTTGTTGAGAATTCACAGGCCGCCCGGACGGGCGGGAAAAGGAGGGATCGACATGACGAAGATGCAGCTGTGGTCGCCGCTGGGCGATCTGTGGGACCTGCAGGACGAGATCAACAGGGTATTCAGGGGGTTCGGCCCCCGCGGAAGCAGGGAGAAGGGCGAGATATCGGCGTGGGCCCCTGCAGTGGACATCTGCGAGGACAAGGAGGCGGTGAGGCTCACCGCGGAGCTCCCCGGCATGCGCAAGGAGGACGTGAAGATAAACGTGGAGGACGGGGTCCTCACGATCAAGGGTGAGCGCAGGTTCAGCGAGGAGACGAAGAAGGAGAACTATTACAGGATCGAGCGGAGCTACGGCGCGTTCTCGCGCTCCTTCACGCTGCCGCCGACTGTGGAGTCGGACAGGATAAAGGCCTCAATGAGGGACGGGGTTCTGGAGATGCAGATCCCCAAGAAGGAGGAGGCGAAGCCCAAGGAGGTAAAGATCGACATCGCATGACCGGTTTGAGGATTGTGCCGGAAACAGGAAAGCGGCCCTCGCGGGCCGCTTTTCAATTCTGCATCGGTGAGCCGGCGGCGATCAGCCGCCGGGGGTTATCGTTACGACGCCTGTGCCCTCGACCTCCACGCTGCCCAGCGGCGCGTCGTCTATCACCTGCTTCGTTATCACGAAGCTGGTGGTAGTCTCCTCGTCGGCGATGTCGGTCACGATGGAGCGGATGGGGGGCCTGGCCTTCTCTATGGCGACCGCGAGCCACTTCTCCGGCGGACCCGAAGTCTCGAAGCGCGCGCCCGGCGCGTCGGTGAACGAGCATGAGCTTTTCCAGTCCTCCATGATCGGGCGGCGGAACTGTAGCGCCACGCTCCCCTTGTCATCGGAGCCCTTGCGGAAGGTGATCTCGAACGGGACCTTGGGGATGCTCACCGCCAGGCTGCACTGGCCGGTGGGCCAGCGAGCAAGGTTGCCCTCCACGTCGGCGGTGATGTTCGCGTCCCCGCGGATCACCGCGGTGTCTGCGTTGGCGTCTCCCTCGACTTCGAAGGTGTATTTGATGACGAAGCTGTCCGCCGAGTCGTTGAACACGTAGTTGGCGCGGACCGCGGCGTTTATCTTCACCGACCAGCGCCTCTCCTCGGCGCCGGCCTCGCTGCGCTCGAAGCCGCGCATCACATCCTCGAGTTCCGGCACGGAAGGCCTTGCGGCGGGTTGCCCCATTCCGTACCCCGGAGCCTCCGCATCTTCGTCCGGCATCTGTTCATCTTCGGCGCCGGACTCTTCCGGGATTTCTTCCTCGAAGAGCGGCTCCACCGGCATCTGCGACATTGCCTTTGCCGCCGGGAAGGAGATCAGGGCCAGAGCCAACGCCAGCGCAGCCGCAATGCGGAGCGATTTTGAGGGGTTGAAAATCATCAGCGCGGGATTGTATTCGAATTCCATTTTTCTTCAAGAGATTAGCTCAAAGATTCCAGCAATTTGAGTTGCATACGGAGGTCCCGTGGGCTATATTGCCGCCTCCTTCCGAAGTAGCGCAAAAAAGCAAATGATATCAGGGGGTTGTAAGCACCTCCTGCTATCGGTCCTTTCGAAGGAGCGTGTGGGATGATCGAGAGATATTCCAGGCCCGAGATGTCCTCACTCTGGAGCGATCGCGCGCGCTTTGACCTGTGGCTCGCGGTCGAGCTCGCGGTCTGCGAGGCGTGGGCGCGCCGGGGCGCGATCCCGGCCGAGACGATGGCGACGATCAGGTCGCTGGCATCGTACGACACGGATCGAATCGGCAAGATCGAGGCCGAGGTGCACCACGACGTGATCGCGTTTCTCACCGCGGTCGCCGAGAAGGTGGGCCCTGACTCCCGCTTCATCCACATGGGCATGACCTCATCGGACCTTCTGGACACGGCCTTCGCAATCCAGCTCAGGGGCGCGGGCCTCGCCATAGCGAAGGGGATGGAAAAGCTGCGCGCCGAGATCAAAAAGCTCGCGATGGCCCACAAAAACACCGTGATGATGGGCCGTTCCCACGGCATACACGCGGAGCCGATCACCTTCGGACTGAAGGCCGCGGTCTGGTACGACGAGTTCGGAAGGCACGAGCGCAGGCTCGCCGAGGCGGTCGATACGATATCGGTCGGCAAGCTCTCGGGCGCGGTCGGCACGTTCGCCCACATCGACCCTGAGATGGAGAGTGAGGTCTGCGCGGCGTTCGAGCTCAAGCCCGCTCCGGTCTCCACGCAGATCGTGCAGCGCGACCGGCACGCCCATTACTTCTGCACGCTGGCGGGCATAGCCGCATCCATAGAGAAGGTGGCGGTCGAGATACGCCACCTGCAGCGCACCGAGGTCGGCGAGGCGGCAGAGCCGTTCGGCAAGGGGCAGAAGGGATCCTCCGCGATGCCGCACAAGCGGAACCCGGTGCTGTGCGAGAACCTCACCGGGCTCGCGCGCGTGGTGCGCGCCAACGCCATGGCGGCGCTCGAGGACGTGGCGCTCTGGCACGAGCGCGACATATCGCACTCCTCGGTCGAGCGCGTGATCGCCCCGGACTCCACGATCCTCGTGGACTTCATGCTCGCCAGGCTCGCGCGGGTCCTCTCGGAACTCGTCGTGAACCCGGAGAGGATGGAGTCGAACATGGAGATGTCGCTGGGCCTCTACAACTCGCAGGATGTCCTTCTCGCCCTGGTTCGAGAGGGGGCCACGCGCGAGGAGGCGTACAAGGCGGTGCAGGCGGCAGCCATGCTTTCGTGGGAGAAGCGCATGCCCTTCTTCGAAGTGCTGATGGAAGACAGCACGATCAGGGAGAAGATCGGCGAGCCGGGCCTCAAGAAACTCTTCGACGTGAAGCAACATTTGCGGCACGTGGATACGATATTCGACAGGGTGTTTAAAAAACAGTGACTGGTGACTGGTGACTGGTTAAATACGCCAGTCACGAGTTACGGATCGAGAGGTCAGATATGCAGGCAAAAGTTTACGTAACGCTCAAGAAGGGCGTGCACGACCCCCAGGGCGAGGCGGTGCGCCACACGCTGGGCAGCATGGGCCACAAGGCGGTCTCCGGCGTCCGCGTGGGCAAGTACATCGAGGTCTCGCTGGCCGACATGCCCAAAGAGCAGGCCGAGGCGGAGCTCAAGGAGATCTGCGAGAAGCTCCTGGCCAACACGGTGATAGAGAGTTACAGGTACGAAATATCTTGATCAGTGACTGGTAACTGGTGACTGGTGACCGGCGGAATCGTCCGAGCGTCATCAACACCAGTCACCAGTCACTAGTCACCAGTCACGGACTTTATATGAAATTCGGGATCATCGTCTTTCCGGGCAGCAACTGCGACCACGACTGCCGCCACGTCGTCCGGGACATCCTGGGCCATGAGGCGGAGTTTCTCTGGCACAAGGAGCGAAGCCTCGCCGGCTCGCACTGCGTCATCCTCCCGGGCGGATTCTCCTACGGCGACTACCTGCGCTCCGGCGCGATGGCCGCCTGTTCGCCGATCATGGACTCGGTGAAGGAGTTCGCGGCATCGGGCGGGCTCGTGATCGGCATATGCAACGGCTTCCAGATCCTGCAGGAGGCGGGCCTCCTCCCCGGGGTGATGATGCGCAACGACAACCTCAAGTTCATCTGCCGCGACGTGAGGGTCAGGGTCGAGAGGACCGACACCCCGTTCACCTGCGCGTGCAGGCAGGGCGAGGTGCTCAGGATCCCGATCGCCCACATGGACGGCAACTTCTTCGCCGACAAGAGGGAGGTCTCGAAGATGCACAGGTCGCAGCAGATCGTCCTCCGCTATTGCGACGCGGAGGGGGATCTCTCCGACGAATACAATCCCAACGGCTCCATGGAGGCGGTGGCGGGGGTGGTGAACGAAGCGGGCAACGTGCTCGGGATGATGCCGCACCCGGAGAGGTGCAGCGAGGGCTCTCTCGGAAACATCGACGGGCTCAAGGTGTTCAAGTCGATCGTCGAATGGGCGAGCGCGAGGAGATAGCGATGTCAGACAAAATCACCCCGGAGGTGGTCGCGGAGCACGGGCTGAGCGGCGACGAGTACGGCCGGATCAGGGAGGTGCTGGGACGTACGCCCAACATCACCGAGCTCGGCATATTCTCCGTGATGTGGTCGGAGCACTGCTCCTACAAGAGCTCAAGGGTCTACCTCAGGACGCTGCCCACCGAGGGCCCGCGGGTCCTGCAGGGGCCCGGCGAGAACGCCGGCATCATCGACATCGGCGAGGGGATCGCCGTGGCCTTCAAGATCGAGAGCCACAACCACCCCTCGTTCATAGAGCCGTACCAGGGCGCGGCCACGGGCGTGGGCGGGATCCTGCGCGACGTATTCACCATGGGGGCCCGCCCAATCGCGAACATGAACAGCCTGCGCTTCGGCGCGGCCGACGATCCCAGGACCCCCTATCTCGTGCGCGGGGTGGTCGCGGGCATCGGGGGCTACGGCAACACCATGGGAATCCCCACCGTCGGCGGCGAGGTGGCGTTCGACGAGTGCTACAGCGGCAACATCCTGGTCAACGCCTTCACGCTCGGCATCATGGACGCGAGCCGCATCTTCCTCGGAAAGGCCTCGGGGGTCGGGAACCCGGTGATCTACGTCGGCTCCAGGACGGGCCGCGACGGCATTCACGGCGCGACCATGGCCTCGGACGAGTTCGACGACGCCTCGCACGAGAAGAGGCCCACGGTCCAGGTGGGCGACCCGTTCACGGAGAAGCTCCTGCTCGAGGCGTGCCTCGAGCTCATGGCCACCGACGCGATCGTCGGCATCCAGGACATGGGCGCTGCGGGGCTCACCTGCTCGTCGTTCGAGATGGCCGACCGCGCAGGCAGCGGGATGGAGCTCGACCTCGACCGCGTCCCGATGCGCGAGACCGCGATGACCCCTTACGAGATCATGCTCAGCGAGTCGCAGGAGCGGATGCTCATCGTGGCGAAGAGGGGCCGCGAGGACGAGGTCAGAAAGATCTTCGAGAAGTGGGACCTCGACTGTGCGGTGGTGGGGCGCGTGACCGACGACGGGAAGGTGACGATACTTAAGGGCGGCTGCAGGGTGGCCGAGATCCCGGTCGCGCCGATCGTCCACCAGGCCCCCTGCTACGAGAGGCCGTACCGCGAGCCGGGCTGGCAGCGCGAGGTGCAGAGGCTCGATGCGGACGCGGTCCCGCAGCCGGCCGACATCTCCGAGGCCTTCGTCCGTCTCATGACCTCGCCCAACCTCGCCTGCAAGAGGTGGGTGTGGGAGCAGTACGACCACATGGTCATGACCAACAGCGTGGTCCTGCCCGGCTCCGACGCGGCGCTCGTCAGGCTCAAGGGCACGAAGAAGGGAATCGCCATCTCCACCGATTGCCAGAGCCGCTTCTGCTACCTCGACCCGTACGCCGGGGCAGCTCTCGCGGTCGCCGAGTCGGCGCGAAACGTCTCCTGCGTGGGCGCGACGCCTGTGGCGGTTACCAACTGCCTCAACTTCGGCAACCCCGAGCGGCCCGAGATCATGTGGCAGTTCAAGCAGGCGGTGGCAGGGCTGGGCGAGGCGTGCCGCCAGTTCGGCACTCCGGTCACCGGCGGCAACGTTAGCTTCTACAACGAGACCAAGGGCGAGGGGATCTACCCCACGCCCACGATAGGGATGGTCGGCGTGATCGACGATGTGGATTCCCACTGCACTCCGTGGTGGAAGGGCGAGGGGGACGAGATCGTGCTCATAGGCTGGCACGAGCCGGACCTCGGCGGCAGCGAGTACCTCAAGGTGATCCACGGCATGGTGGCCGGCAGGCCGCCGCAGCTAGATTTCGCCAGGGAGAAGGCGGTCCAGAACGCGGTGCGCACCCTCATCAGGCGCGGGCTCGCGCGCTCCGCGCACGACCTCTCCGAGGGCGGTATCGCGGCCGCCCTTGCCGAGTGCTCTCTCACCGGCCGCGAGGGGGTCCTGGGCGCGCAGGTGGAGCTCGAATCCGGGCTGCGGCCCGACATCCTTCTCTTCGGCGAGAGCGCGGCAGCGGTCCTCGTGTCCTGCGATCGGAAAACGCTCGAGTCGGTGATTGCGATCGCCAAAGAGCTCGGCGCGCCGGCCAAAAGGATCGGGAGGGTCGGGGGGAGGGCGCTCGAGATCCGCGGCCTCCTCTCCGTGGATGTGCAGGACCTCCACAGGCGCTGGTCCACCGCCCTGGAGAATCTCGTGGGCATGAAATGACCCTGGCTTTACCGCCAGTAACGAGTCACCTGCCTGCCGGCAGGCAGGTGAGTCACGAGTCACGGAATTTATGTGCGGAATAGTCGGCGTACACAATCATAGCGAGGCGTCGAACATCGCCTATCTCTCTCTCTACGCGGAGCAGCACCGCGGCCAGGAGAGCGCGGGCATAGTCACCTCCTCGCGCGGGCGGTTCCTCCAGCACAGGGCCATGGGCCACGTGGCCGACTGCTTCACGAGCGAGGTCATAGCCGAGCTGGCGGGCGCAAACGCCATAGGCCACGTCCGCTACTCCACCGCAGGCGGCTCCCGCATAGAGAACGCCCAGCCGTTCGTGGTGAACACCGGCACAGGCAGCATGGCGATCGCGCACAACGGGAACCTCACCAACGCGGTGGCCTTGAGGGGCGAGCTCGAGAAGATGGGCTCCATCTTCCAGTCGACGATGGACAGCGAGGTGATCATGCACCTGATCGCCCGCGAGAGGGAGGGCTCGCTCGTCGAGAGGATCGTGCGCGCCTTGCGCAGGGTCCAGGGCGCTTACTCCCTGGTTTTTCTTGCCGACAACGCGATGATCGCGGCGCGCGACCCTTCGGGGTTCAGGCCCCTGGCCCTGGGCCAGCTCGGCGAGTCGTACATCGCGGTCTCCGAGACCTGCGCGCTGGACCTCATCGACGCGACCTATCTCCGCGAGGTAGAGCCGGGCGAGATCGTCCTCTTCGAGAACGGGGGCATGCGCTCCCACAAGGGCATACTCAACGGCGAGGGAAGGAAGAAGCAACACTGCATATTCGAGTACATCTATTTCGCCAGGCCCGACAGCCACGTCTTCGACCGCGACGTCTACCCGATCCGCAAGGGCTTTGGCAGGCAGCTCGCGAAGGAGCATCCGGTCGAGGCGGACGTCGTCGTTCCCGTGCCCGACTCCGGAGTTCCGGCCGCGATAGGCTATTCCCAGGAGTCCGGCATCCCGTTTGAGATGGGTCTCATACGCAATCACTACGTGGGCCGCACCTTCATAGAGCCCAAGAGCGAGATCCGGCACTTCGGAGTGAGGATCAAGCTCAATTCGGTGAAGGAGGTCCTCAAGGGGAAGAGGGTCGTGGTGATCGACGACTCGATCGTGCGCGGGACCACCAGCATGAAGATCGTGAAGATGATCCGCAGGGCGGGGGCGAGCCAGGTGCACGTTCGCATCTCGAGTCCCCCCACCGCGTGGCCGTGCTTCTACGGCATCGACACCCCCACTCGCAAGGAGCTGATCGCCGCGAGCCAGTCGGTCGAGGAGATACGCGAGTTCATCACCGCGGATTCGCTCGGTTACCTCTCGCACGACGGGCTCTACTGGTTCGACAAGAAGGGACGCCGCGAGTGGTTCTGCGACGCGTGCTTCACCGGCAAATACCCCGTGGACCTCGTCGACAACCCCGAAGTTCAGGCGGCCGCCAGGACGTTCCTGGATAGTCAAAGATAACCCATTGAAGTTATTAAGTTAAGTTGATTCGGGTCAAATGGACCGGGGCCCTTTTTTCGCGCAACTTTGCTCCGGTCCGGCCGATAAATGCCTGGGTCCGATGCCGCACGGCGATGGCGCTGTGCGTCTGGACGAAAACCCGTGACTGGTGACTAGTGACTGGTGACTAGTGACTGGTGACTGGTTGAATACGCCAGTCACGAGTTACGAGTTACGAAAATTATGCATTCTAACATATTACAAATAGGCAGAGTCCTCAGCATAGCACTGAGCCTCATTGTATTTTGCGCGTGCTCCGAGGGGGGCTCGTTCGTCGTGTATCAGACGGAGGTGTTTGCAAAGACCGCGGTCACCGAGAGCACGACCAAGACCATAGTGCTCGCCAATTCGTCGGGCGACAGGGAACAGCGCATGCGCGCCATAGGCTTCGACCGCGGCTCCAACTCGGCCGGCCACTTCCGCATAGACAGGATGACGGTCGGCGGCCAGGCGGTGGGCACCTCCGACGTGGTCATCCCGCCGGGGAGTTCGCTGCAGGTGACGATCACCTATGCCCCCATGGATCTCAATCGGTCGCTCGCCGCCTACGGGGGGTGGGTGACCGGCGAGAGGGAGCGCTGGATCCCCAAGCACCCGGACGAGGTGGGAAAAGAGGAGGAGGGCCCGATCTACCAGCGCGCGATCATCGAGGCGGTTTACGACTATCCAGGTGAGGGGATATTCTTCGTGGAGCTGGTCGGCACCGCCGTGAAGGGCCCGAATGGCGAGGAGGAGGCGGGCGGCGCGTTCGCGACATGCACGCCGGGGAACGGCGTCGCCTGCTACACCGGGGGCTTCGCCCTCGACATCCCGGACCTGGCCCCCGGCGGGCCGAAGCTGCTCGAGCTCACCGGGCCGATCAGGTTCTCCGTCGCGGGCGGCGAGGCGACCCTCCGCATGGACGACTTCCCGTACGCGATCATGTACCTTCGCAGCGAGGAGATCCCGCAGCTCCCCTCCGGTGTCACCGCCACGATGATCGTCAGCGGGGCCCAGGGGGCGGAGGCCAAGGGGACCTTCGACGGCGCGCGCCTCGATCTGGCGGGCGTCGGCTTCCGCATCCGCGTCGCGCTCGGCGAGCTGACCGCCGACGACGCGAGGCAGGGGATCCCGGCCTTGGTCGATTTTGAGCTCTCCGATCTCGTGATCGAGACCGTGAAGCCGCTCTCCCAGGGCGCGATCACCATGCGCCTCGAGACCACGATCCCGGAGAATCCCTCGGGCAACGAGCTGTTCGACCAATTCCTCTCCGGCGCGAGCGTGATCGCAATCATGGAAGGCGAGCTGGCTTTCTAATCGCTTCATCATCGCATTATCATCGCATCTCCATCGCTTAATCATCGCAGTTAACTTCAGAGAACAGAGAAAAGAGCCAGAGAACTGAGAACTGAGCAACAGAGAGAAGAGAAAAGAGAGCAGGGCTCATGGCAGCGCCCTGATCTGAACGTATGCGAGGCGAAGGCGGGATTTGAGAGAGGCCAAATCATCTGGCTGGATGAGGCCGAAGACATGAGCAAGATCAAGGGCTGCTGCGACTTCGGTGATGGAACCGAGCGCGATTCTGAAGAAACGGCGCCTGTCGAGCCCGCGCTTCTGCTTGCCGTTTCCTTCCGATAGATTGAGAACAGCCGAGGTCATGGCGCGGCGAAGCTGATCGACGAGATCGCCATGTCCCCTGGGCCACCTGGTCACCCTCCTTGCAACTTCCTCTGCCATTGAAACCAACTGCCTGTAGCACTCCAGTTTTTCGTGATTCATGACTGTCTCCTTTTTGGTTCGGTTTTTTTCGTGCCTCTCAAAAGGGTGGAGGCACGAATAAAAACCGAACCAAGGAGGTTTTATGTTGCACGAAAAACTGGAGTGCTACCGCAGGTCAGTTAAGTTGGCAGAGGAGTTAAGCAAGGAGGGTGCCAGGTGGCCCCGCGGTCTTGGCTATCTATATGATCAGCTTCGCCGCGCCATGGCCTCAGTGGTCCTGAATACTGCGGAAGGAAACGCGCGCAAAAGTGCTGCCGAACGGCACCGCTTTTTTGAAATCGCCCGCGCCTCAGCCGTCGAAGTCGCTGCCTGCCTTGATCTCGCCTGTTCCTTCGGCCTCATGCCGTCGATGGCTGCACTCTCGCTCAAATCGCGGCTCACCGAAGTCAGCAAGATGCTCTGGGGCTTGATGAGGCGATAGTTAATCGCCTTATCATCGCTCCATCATCGCCTCACCATCGCCTCTAATCGCCTTTCTATTGCCCTTTCCCCTTGCACCAATTTCCATTTGTTATAGATCTGTGACCGACCTGAAGCTGCTTTCGCAGCGGTCGGCAGTTTCGACCGACCGAAAGCAGCTTCAGCAGCGGTCACCTCGTCGGAAATGAAAAATCCTTGCGTCAGCGTGCCGCGGAAGGTGGATGGGGGGGCGTGAAGAAGGACAGCGAGGTAGTTAATGACCTTCCCCCCGAATACGCGCATACATAAAGAAAGAAGGAGGGCATATGCCAAAAGGTAATGTCGGAGATATTTTATTGTATCGAAAAGGACAACATTAAAGGATTAATGTATTTGCGATGCCTGTTTATTTTAAGGGGGAGATATGAACAAAGATGAACATAGGGGTGATTTTATAAAGAACATAGGCCTTGCTGCTTTACGAGACATGTTGGAGGAAGATCGTAAAAAATTATCGCAAGATGCAAGGACGCTTGCAGGAAAAATCATGGGTGCATCACGTTCTCTTGACGCAGAAAAAGTCCATGAGTTGTGGGTTACATCGAAAGCGGAAACTGTGAAAGATGAAAGCCAGTGGAGTGAAGGTGTGGAAGCGCTAAAGATCATCGAAAAAGAGCATCCCAATTTTTTCCCAGAACTTATGAAAATCAAAGATTATGAGAGGACGTGGAATGGTTTTAAAGAATCGCTCGATTTAACTAGGAACTCGCTAAAGTGGACTAAATGGCTAGTAGTGGCAACGAGTATCATCGCGTTAACGTCAATCATTACGATTCTAGTTTCATCTTTAATGTCATGTTCACATGAAGGGAATAAAATGGGTATTAGAATAGAGAGAATGAAGTAGAGTTCATAAATATGAAATTGAAGGGCTAGGGTCGCTTCCAAAAAGGTATTGGAGGGTCTATGGATACAAAGCAGTTAAAGCGTAGAGTAGCTAAGGAATGGATGATCCTGACCTTCCCCCACTAATTGGGCCAATTTTCAGTTCCGTAATTCATCAAGCGCATAGCTGATTATGGTGTCGTTTTGCAAACGCATTTGGCGTCTCATTGTTCAATGAGCTGTGTGGGCGGTTTTCGTTGTAGTCCTGCCTCCACAGCTCGATGTGTTGTTTTGCGTCCTCCAGGTTGAAGAACAGCTCCTCATTTAAACACTCGTCCCTGAGCTTCCCGTTGAACGACTCGATGTAGGCATTCTGCGTAGGCTTGCCGGGCTCAATAAAGCTGAGGTTGACCCCATTTTTGTATGCCCACGCATCCATCGCCTTGCTCGTAAACTCAGGGCCATTGTCGGAAACGATTATCTCTGGATACCCTCGTGTGTTGGCTATCTGATCCAATATCTCAGCAACCTCCCGCCCGGAAATGCTCCTCCTGGGCATGACAGCTAGCGCCTCCCGCGTGAAATCGTCCACGACGGTCATGCATTTTATCCTTCTCCCATCGACAAATTGATCAAACAAGAAATCCATCGACCAGCGTGCATTGGCCTTGTCGGGAAGCGGCAAAACCACTCTCAAATGGCTCCTCCGCTTCTTGTGCCTCCTCAAACGCAAGCTCAACCCCATCTCCTTATAGAGTCTCTCGGTCCGTTTATGATTCCGCACCAATCCTTCACGCTGCATCAATAGGTGCAATCGCGGACTGCCCCAGCGACGCCGCCTCTCTGCCAGCTCATTCAACCGCTCACGAACTATTCCATCCCCATCCGGTCTTGGCGAATACTGCGCAGTCGATCTGTTCAAATCTACAACCCTGCAGGCCCGCCGATCGCTTATCTCATACTCCTCTTTCAAATATGCCGCTGCCGGCCTACGATCTGCGGGCCCTACCATTTTTTTGAGAGCACATCCTTGAGCATCGTGATGTCCAGCGTCAGATCCGCCACGATGCGCTTCAACCTCCGGTTTTCCTCCTCCAGCGCCCTCAAACGCTTGGCGTCCGGCACCTCCATCCCGCCGAACTTACGCCGCCACAGGTAGAGACTCTTCTCGCTGACCCCGTATTTTCTGCTCAACTCGCCAATGTGCAGCCCTGCCTCCCACTCTTTCAAAATCCCGATGATCTGCTCCTCCGTAAACCGTTTCCGCTTCATCCCGGGCCTCCTTGTGGCCGCTATACGCCCGGTTTACGGAACCTGCAACTGGCCTAGTTTTCGGGGGGAAGGTCA
>JAFGMW010000116.1 GCA_016927275.1 Pseudomonadota bacterium | reverse complement strand
CTCATGCGGGGCCACATCGGCTCTGAAAAACCGCTCACTCCCCGTCGTCGCCTATGGCCTCCACCGGGCACGAGTCCTTGGCCTCGCTGCACTGCTCCTCCTCCTCCTCGCCGGCCGGCTGTTTCGAAACGTACGCGTAGCCCGCCTCCTCCTGATGCGCGAAGTTCGCAGGAGCTATGTCGCGGCAGAGGTTGCAGTCGATGCACTGCGTGTCAACGTAATAGCGGCCTTCGATGTTCTCCGGGACCTTGTCGTCGCGATCTGCCATCGCCACCCCCTTGGATGTTTTTACGGGCCGGGCATATCCACGCTGCAGCCCCGTGTCAAGCCTTCTCGTCGAAGCGGAACGAGACGTTGTATATCCCGTCCTCGAAAGTGGTCCTGAGCGAAAAGCCCGCCGAGCGGAAGACCGACATCATCTGCTTGTTCTCGTGGAGGACCGAGGCCACGAACCCCTCTATCCCGCTCTTCTGCGCGATCTCCACGAGGAACGTCATCAGCGAGCGGCCGATGCCCCTGTTCTGCCAATCGTCCCTGACGAGGAAGGCGACCTCCGCCATCCTCTCCTGTTTCGAGCTGCGCATGTAGCGCCCCACGGCTAGCACCTTATCTCCGGCCGCGTCCTGTATCGTGGCCACTATGGCCATGTCCTTGTCGTAATCTATCGAAACCAGCGGCATCACGCGCGAGTGAGGCATGCTCTTCACCGGCTGGAAGAAGCGGTGGTAGACGCTCTCGGACGAGAGCGAGTAGAAGAACTCGCGGATCGACTCCTCGTCGGTCACCCTGATGGGCCGAAACGATATCTGGCTGCCGTCCGCTATCACCTGGCAGCGCTCAAACTCCTCCGGGTAGCGCGTCTCGCTCCACGCCATCTCTATCTGGTCCTCGTAGACGTACTTGAACTCCTTCGCCTTGCGGAGCAGCTCGCCCCGGAACTTCGGGTGCGCGATCCCTATGAGCTCCATGGCGCGCTCCCGTATGTTCTTGCCGTGCAGGTCGGCGATCCCGTACTCGGTTATGACGTAGTGCACGTCCCCCCGCGTGGTCACGACCCCGGCCCCGGGGGACAGGATCGGGACTATGCGGGAGACCTCCTCATTCATTGCCGTAGATTTCATCGCTATGATGGGCTTGCCGCCCGCCGAGCGCGACGCCCCCCTTATGAAATCGAGCTGGCCCCCTATGCCGCTGTAAAACTTCGTGCCGAGGGAATCGGCGCAGACCTGTCCGGTGAGGTCCACCTCCAGGGCTATGTTGATCGCGACCATCCTGGGCTGCCTGGCTATCACGAACGGGTCGTTGACGTACTGGGACGGGTGCATCTCGACGACCGGATTGTTGTGCACAAAGCGGTAGAGCTTCTCCGTGCCCATGAGGAAAGAGGCCACCACCTTGCCGCGATCGAGGTTCTTCTTGGATCCGGTGACCACGCCGGCCTCTATGAGGTCCACCAGCTGGTCGGTGAACATCTCCGTGTGTATGCCGAGATCCTT
The DNA here is from genome assembly GCA_016927275.1 of Pseudomonadota bacterium. Taxonomy (NCBI): domain Bacteria; kingdom Pseudomonadati; phylum Pseudomonadota; species Pseudomonadota bacterium. The sequence goes on along the minus strand of JAFGMW010000116.1, from coordinate 65,125 downwards.
CTTCTCCTTGAGGAACTCGATTATGCACTGAGGTATGGCGCCGATCCCGAGCTCGATGGTCGAGCCGTCCTCGATGAGCGACGCAACGTGCCTGCCTATCTTGACTATCGTCTCGTCGATCTCCACCGGATGATACTCGAGCAGCGGCCGATCGGACGGGACCATAAAGTCGATGTAGTCCGCCGGTATCTGCGAGTTGCCGCAGGTCCACGGCATGTTCTCGTTTATCTCGGCGATCACCAGGCTCGCGTTCTCGGTGGCGCTCTTCACGATGTCCACGGAGACCCCGAGGCTCACCATGCCGTCGGGGGAGGGGGGCGTAACCTGTATGAGGGCCACGTCCAGCGGTATTCGGCCCGACTCGAATAGCATCGGCAGCTCGGAGAGGAATATCGGCGTGTAGTCGCCGGACCCCTGCTGCACCGCATCTCGGACGTTCTCGCTGATGAAGAAGCTGTTAAAGCGGTATCTCTCCGAGAAGCGCTCCCGAGCGTACGGCGCGACGCCCATGGTCAGCAGGTGGTATATCTCCGCGTCGGAGACGTCGTGCCGGTCCCCGGCGAGCGCCTCGATCAGCATCTGCGGCGCCGCGCAACCTGTGCCTATGAAGATCTTGTTGCCGGGCTTAATGTGCGAGATGGCCTCCGCGGCCGAGACGACCTTGCCCGAGTATGTCTGTTTCCAGTCATTCTGAGCCATGGTCACACCCCTGAAGTTTCGAGTTCCGAATCCCGGGTCCCGAGTCCCGGATTTTAATGCGCGCATCCACCGCGACCGCGCCGGCCCTGTCGCTCGAGACGTTGAGCGGGTTTATGTCCAGCTCCTCGATCGCGGGGAAGTCCATCGAGAGCTGCGATATCCTCCTTATGCACTCCGCGACCAGCTCCATGTCCACGGACTTCTCGCCGCGCACGCCCTTGAGCAACTTGTATGTCTTGGTTCCGATGAGCATCTCGAACGCCTCGTCGCGGGTGATGGGTGCGAGCTGGAACGACACGTCGCGCAGGACCTCCACGTAGACCCCGCCCAGCCCGAACATGAGCATGGGGCCGAACTGGGGGTCGCGCGTCATGCCGACGATTATCTCGCGGCCCCCGCCCACCATCTCCTGCACGAGAACGCCCTGGAGCCTCGCACGGGGCTCTCGGAGGCGTATCCTGGCAATCATGAGATCGTACGCGTCCCTCACCTCCGAGGATCCGGCCAGCCCGACCTTCACCCCTCCCACGTCCGACTTGTGGATTATGTCTGGAGAGACGATCTTCATGACCACGGGGAATCCTATCGCTGCCGAGGCGGAGGCCGCCTCGTCGGCGCTCCTGGCGAGAGAGGCCTTCGGCACCGTGAAACCGTAGGCGGCGAGTATCGCCTTCGAGTCCTGCTCACCCACGTTGAACTGGCCACGCTTGCGACAGAGGTTGAGCACCCTGTCCACCTTAGTGGTGTTGACCGAGAAGCGCTGGATAACCCTCGGAGGCCTCTCCTTCCACTTCGCGAACTCGGCCATGACCTGCAGCGCCTCGACCGCGCGCTCGGGGGTCGGATAGTGCGGCACCCTGCTCCTCTGCAGTATCTCTATGCCCAGGGAGACGCGGTCCGCGCCGATGAAAGAGGCGACCACGGGTTTCCCGTGTCTTCCCGAGACCCCGGCCACAACGCGCGCGGCCTCGGCGGCGTCGGTCATCGCCTGGGGCGTCAGCAGCACGACCGCGGCGTCCACGCCGTCGTCGGCCAGCAACGCCTCGAGCGCCCTGCCGTAGGTCTCGGCCAGAGCGTCGCCGAGTATGTCGACCGGATTGTGGATGTTGGCCGCGGCCGGCAAAAACGAGGAGAGGGCTTTCGTGGTCTCGTCGCCGAGTTTCGCGAACGCCAGCCCGGAGTTCTCGACCGCGTCTGCGGCCATGATCCCCGGCCCGCCGGCGTTGGTCACCACCGCGACCCTCCTGCCGCGCGGCAGCGGCTGGTAGGAGAACGCCTGGGCGTAGTCGAAGAGCGACTCGAGGGAGGACGCCTGCAATATCCCGCTGGTTCGGAACGCGCACTCGTAGGCCATGCGCGCCCCGGCGAGGCTCCCGGTGTGGGACGACGCAGCCGCGGCGCCGGCCGCCGTGTTGCCGGCCTTGATGAGTATGATCGGCTTGCGCTTGGTCACGCGCTCTGCCGAGCGCATGAAGTGCGGTCCGTTGACTATGTTCTCCAGGTAACCCACGATCACCTTCGTGTCGTCGTCCTCGCCCAGCTCCTCGATCAGCACCTCCTCGTCTATGTCCACCTTGTTGCCGATGCTTATGAGCTTTGAAAATCCTATGTGGTTTCTGACCGACCAGTCTATTATCGCGGTGCACAGCGCGCCGGACTGGGAGATCACCGCTATGTCCCCCTCCTCGGGGTGGCTGGCGGCGAACGAGACGTCGAGGCGGTGCCTGGTGTTGATGAGGCCGAGGCAGTTGGGGCCCAGCACCCTCACGCCGCTGGTCATGGCCGCGTTGAAGAGCCTCTTCTCGAGATCCGCCCCCTCCCCGCCCACCTCCTTGAACCCCGCCGATATGACTATCGCGGCGCCGATCCCCTTGCGCCCGCACTCCTCTACGATGCCCGGCACGAGCCTCGCTGGCACCGCGATCACCGCCAGGTCGCAGCCGTCGGGCACGTCCCTCAGGTCCTTGAAGCAGGGATGCCCCATCACGTCCTTCGCCTTGGGGTTGACCGGATAGATGGGGCCGGCGAATCCGTGGCCGACCAGGTTCTTCATGATGGAATGCCCGACCTTGCCCTCCTCGCGGGACGCCCCCACCACCGCCACCGATCGTGGTGTGAAGAGTTTTGATAGCACCTTCGCCTCCTTGATGTGGCCCTCACTACATCCGCCGCAGGATTAAGTAAAGCGGCATGCTCGGGCGCTCCTCGGCGCGCCTTTCTGCGATCAGCGGCGCATGCCGCCCAGCGCCTTGAGGAGCCCCGATGCCGACAGGCAGTTGAGCACGTCGGCCCTCTCGAGCCACCCCTTGCGCGCGACCGCGACCCCGTACTGGAGGACGTCGATCTCCCGGGGCGAGTGGGCGTCGGGGCAGATGATGAATTTCACGCCCTTCTCCTTCGCGTACCTGCACCAGCGCCAGTCGAGGTCCAGCCTCTGCGGATGCGAGTTGATCTCCATCGCTACGCGGAGCTTTGCCGCGGCGTCGATCACGCGCCGCATGTCCACCGCGTACGGGTCGCGCGCGAGGAGGAGCCTCCCGGTCGGATGCGCCAGGGCGTGCACGAAGCGGTTGCTCATCCCCTTCACGATCCGCTCCGTCATCTCGCCCTCGGACATGCTGAAGCGGGAGTGTATGGCCGCGATGACCAGGTCGAAGGTCGCCAGCAGCCCGTCGTCGAAGTCGAGCGAGCCGTCGGCGAGGATGTCGACCTCTATCCCCCTGAGCACGCGAAAGCCCCTGAGCCTGCGGTTTATCGCGTCGATCTCCCTGTGCTGGCGCCTCACGTCGGCCGGCTCCATACCCCCAGCGACCGTGACCGACCGGCTGTGGTCGCAGATGGCTATGTACTCGAACCCTCGCCCCCGGGCGGCACGCGCCATCTCCCCTATCCCGGCCTCCCCGTCAGAATAGGTTGAGTGGGCGTGGAGCACGCCTCTCACGTCCTTCCCCTCGAGGAGCCTCGGGAGCTCGTGCCTCGATGCGGCCTCTATCTCGCCCGTGTCCTCGCGGAGCTCCGGCTCGACGTAGTCCATGCCGAACCTCGCGAAGAGGCCCGCCTCGTCGGCGCACCGGGCCGACCTGGCGGAGCCTGCGCTGAAGAGGCCGTACTCGCTGAGTTTCTGCCCCCTCTCCCTGGCCACCCTGCGCATGTGGACGTTGTGCTCCTTCGATCCGGTGAAGTAGTGGAGGGCGAAGGCGAACTGCGCGGCCGCCACCACCCTCAGGTCGCACTGGATCCCCGACTCGAGGACCACCTCAGACTTCTTCTCGCCGTGCTGCAACACGCGGGCTACGCCCGGCATCGACACGAACCTCCGCATGACCTCGGCCGGCCTCCCCGAGACCGCTATGACGTCGATGTCCTTCACGACCTCCCGCCTGCGCCGCACAGAGCCGGCGACCTCGCAGCGCTCGACCCCGGGCCATGAGCGCACGACGGCCGCGACCGCCTCCGCCTCCGCCAGCGCCTCGTCGAGCCTGCGCTTGCCCGCGAAGCGCTTGAGCATCCCTATGCCCTCGAGGATCTTCTCCTCGGTCCGCTCGCCGAACCCGGGCGACCCTGCGAGCAGGTGCCTGCGGCAGAGCAGCTCGAGTTCCCCCACGCTCTTTATCCCCCTGTCCCGCCAGAGATGGGAGACCTTCTTCGCGCCCAGCCCCGGGATGGACAGCATCTGGAGGACCCCCTCCGGGACCGACTTTTTGAGCTCAGCGTACTCTGCGACCTCGCCGCATTCGTAGAGCTCGGCGATGTGATCCGCGAGGTGGCGGCCTATGCCCCTGATCTCCACGAGGCGGTCGCCCTCGATGAGGGCCCCTATGTCGTCGGTGAGGCCGTCGACTGTGCGGGAGGCGTTGAGGTAGGCGCGCACCTTGAAGGGGTTGGCCGCGGTGAGCTCGAGGAGCACGCCGATCTCGTGGAGGGCGTTGGCTATCTGGGATTTGTCCATTGGCAACCGTTACACGTAACACGTGACCCGTGACCGGTCTAACATCCTGTCATTTACCACCGGTTACAGGTCACAGGTTACGTGTCACGTGTTTTGCTTGATTCCGTACTGCCTTATCTTCCGGTACAGTGTGTCGCGACCGATGCCGAGCGCCGCGGCGGCCTTGGATATGTTGCCCTGGAATCTGCCCAGCGTCCTCCCTATGTGAAGCGCCTCCAGCTCATCGAGCGAATCGGGCAGCGGCTCCTCGACCGGGGCGGGTGCCGTGACGATCCCGTTGATCCTGCCCAGCGCGAGGTCGTCGTCTCTGATCTCCGGCGGCCGGCCGAAGACGGCGGCCCGCTCTATGGCGTTCTGAAGCTCCCTCACGTTGCCCGGCCAGGGGTATGCGGCGAGCCTCTCCTCCGCCTCTTTGGAGAAACGCTCAAAGCGCTTGCCGACTTTCCTGGAGAATATACCCAGGAAGTGGCGCGCGAGAGGGATGATGTCCTCCCCCCTCTCCTTGAGAGAGGGCATGCGCACGGGAAGCACCGAGAGCCTGTAGAAGAGGTCCGACCTGAACTCGTTCTTCCTCACCGCCTCGTCCAGGTCCCTGTTGGTGGCTGCGATCACCCGGACGTCGACGCTCACCTCGTTGACCCCGCCGATCCTGTGGAATTTCTTCTCCTGGAGCACCCGCAAAAGCTTGGTCTGTATGCCGGGGGAGAGGTCCCCGATCTCGTCGAGGAATATGGTGCCGCCGGCCGCGTGCTCGAACTTGCCCGGCTGCCTCTCGAACGCGTCGGTGAACGAGCCCTTCTCGTGCCCGAAGAGCTCGTTCTCGATGAGGGTCTCGGGCACCGCGGCGCAGCTCACAGGCACGAACGGCCGGAGCCTGCGCGGACCGTTGTAGTGTATCGTCCTCGCCGCCAGCTCCTTGCCCACTCCGCTCTCGCCCGTGATGAGGACAGTGGCGTCCGTCTCGGCAAGCTGCTTCAGATGCTCCACCGTCCCATTCATGAGCTCGCTTCGGAACACGAACCGGCCGAAGCCGTGCTCCTTCGCAACCTCCTGCTCGAAGTGAGCTATGGTTCGAAACGCGTGGCGCGACTCCACGGCGTTTCCGAGCTTGATGAGCAGGGAGTCGAAATCGATGGGCTTTACCACGTAGTCGTACGCGCCCTTCTTGATCGCCTCGATCGCGGTGTCGATCTTCGTCGTGCCGGTGACCATGACTATCGGGAGCTTCGCGTCCCTCTCCGCGATCCTGCCGATGAGCTCCATTCCGGACATGTCCGGGAGTCCTATGTCGACGAGCACGCAATCGGCGGAAACCTCATCGAGCGCACCCAGGGCCTCTGAGGCGGTGCCGGCGACGGACACCTCAAACCCCAGCGATCCCAGCCTATCGGCAAAGGTGGAGGCAAAATCACGATCATCATCGATTAATAGGAGCACTCCCCTTTTCTTCATATCCCCCCTTTGCTGCCCCATCTTCTGTCCTGTTATCATACAGTATAACTTATGAGGCGCCGCTGAAACAAGGGAATCGTCTCAAAATCATACATATGTCCGATCATGCCTGTCTCACTTGTGATACGGCTCGCCCCTGAGGATGGTGAAGGCGCGGTAGAGCTGCTCGAGCAGGATCGCCTGCGCGAGCTCGTGCGGGAATGTCATGGGCGACAGGCTGAGCACCGAGCTCGCCCTGTCTTTCGCCAGCTCGCCGGCCCCACCGGGGCCCCCTATGAGGAAGACCATCCTCCTGGTCCCGCGCATCTGGTGACCGGAGATCATCCGGGAGAGCCCCTCGGAGCTCTGCTGCCTGCCCCCGGCGTCGAGCAGGACCATGTGATCGCCGGGCTTGAGGTTCGATATCGCCTCCGGCTCGTCGCGGCACGGCAACACCTGCAAGGGGGCGTAGTGGGAAATCCGTTTCGCGTAGTCGGCCGCGATCTCGGCGATCGGCCTCGCGCGTATCCTGCCTATCGGCAATATGAGAATCTTCATGGCTTCTTTGCTCCTACGCCATTTCGATGACCGCATCGACGAGCTTGCCCACGCCCTTCCACACCTCGCCGATCGATCGGGCGTTCATGTAGGCCGGGGTCGTCACTACCCTGTTTTTCCTGTCGATCACGCACTCGGTGGGCAGCGAGCGCTCATGGCGATGCCCCATGGCCTCAACGTCGCGAGCCACATCCTCGTCGTCCCCTGCGGTGAGGACCGCCGAGATCCCGGCCTCCTCAAGCGCCCTCGCGAGCGTCGCAGGCGCGATGCAGATTGCGCCGACGGGCTTGCCGGCCGCCGCCATCTCCCTGATCAGGCGCGCGGTCTCCGGCTCCACGCTGCAGCGGGCGCCGTCGGCCAGATACGAGGAGAGGTTCAGCGCCGCGCCCTGGCCGCCGGGTATTATGAGCGCGTCGAGATCGGCCGCTCTTGCCTCCGCCAGGGGATCGATCCGCCCCCTCGCTATGCGGGCCGACTCCACGATCATGCTGCGCCGCTCGGGCAGCTCGTCCCCGCTGAGGTGGTCCCGCACGAATCTGGCCTCCCCCGCGGGTGCGAAGCAGAGCGCCTCGGCCCCGGCCAGATCGATCGCCAGCAGCGTGAGCGTGGCCTCGTGCACCTCGGAGCCGTCGCGGTGGCCGCACCCGCACAATATCACGCCTATTCTCTTCTTCCCCATTCCCATCCCCCCTTCAAGCCTCAGCCTCAGCCTCAGCCTCAACCTTAACCTCAGCCTCAACCGCTGCGCAAGTCCCTTGCGGAAGTCCGCTTTCTGTTCTAGAGCCCTTCCCATGTCCTTTGCCGACCTCGCCATCCCCTCTCCGATCCGCAGCGCCTTCACCTACTCGGTGCCCGAGGGGGCATCCCTCGAGCCGGGCATGCGCGTGCTGGTCGAGTTCAGGAAGAAGTCCGCGATCGGAGTGGTCCTGTCGCTCCGGGAAAACCTCCCGGAGGGCGTGGCGCCCGGGCGAATCAAGCCGATCGTGGAGGTCCTGGACGAGTCGCCGTCGCTCTCGGCCCCCCTGCTCGAGCTCATGCAGTGGATGTCATCGTACTACTTCGCCCCGATAGGCGAGGCGGTGCGCGCGGCGCTGCCGGCCAGGATGCTCGACCCCGCCCCCCCCAGGACCACAAGGCCCTCTGCGCCCGCGGAGATCGCCGCCCTCCACGAGGACGCTTTTCTGCTCACCGCGGAGCAGTCCTTTGCCATAGAGGAGATCGCGGGCCGGGCCCGATCGAACGCGCACTCGACCTGCCTCATCCACGGCGTGACAGGCAGCGGCAAGACCGAGGTGTATCTCAGGCTCTTCGAGAGGCTCGCTGCGGAGGGGAGGCAGGGGCTGCTTCTCGTGCCGGAGATCGGCCTCACCCCGCAGCTCGCGGGCCGCGCCGCGGCCCGCTTCGGCGAGCGCGTTGCCGTCTATCACTCGGCGCTCACCGACGCCCAGCGCCACGCCCAGTGGCGGCGCATGAGGTCGGGCGAGGTCGACGTGGTCATCGGAACGCGTTCCGCGCTCTTCGCGCCGCTCCCCTCGCTGGGCGCCATAGTCGTGGACGAGGAGCACGACGGGTCATACAAGCAGGACGAGGGGTTCACCTACAACGGCCGCGACTGCGCGGTGATGCGCGCGCACCTCGAGAAGGTGCTCTGCGTGCTCGGCAGCGCAACCCCGTCCCTCGAGAGCGCTGCCAACGCCAGGTCGGGCAAGTACGGGCTGCTCTCCCTCGGCTCGCGCACGGGCAACGCCTCGATGCCCTCGGTCGAGATCGTCGACATGCGCGCGGCGAGGCGCTCGGGCGACGGGATGGGGTTCTCCTCGCTCTCGCCTGCGCTCCACCGCGCGATCTCCGAGACGATCGAGCGAGGGGAGCAGGCGCTGCTCTTCGTGGGCAGGCGCGGATTCGCCAGCGCGCTCATCTGCGAGTCGTGCGGCGAGAGGATCGGATGTCCCAACTGCGACATATCGCTGTGCGCCCACTCGGACCGAAGGGGCGATTTTCTCTCCTGCCACTGCTGCGACTTCCGCGCCCCGTATCCCGAATCGTGCCCCTCGTGCGGCTCCTTGGAGCTCGTGCCGGCCGGCCACGGGACGCAGAGGCTCGAGGCGGAGATAGCGGACTTCTTCCCGGGCGCGAGCGTCGCGCGCCTAGACAGCGACATGGCCGGGGGCCAGAAGGAGCGCAACCGCATATTCAGGGGCATGCGCAGGGGCGAGATCGACATCCTCGTGGGCACACAGATGGTGACGAAGGGACACGACTTCCCGGGGATAACGCTCGTGGGCGTGGTGAGCGCCGATCACTCGCTGCACATGCCCGACTTCCGCTCCGCCGAGCGCACCCTCCAGCTGATCACGCAGGTCGCCGGACGCGCGGGACGGGGCAAAAAGCCGGGCCGGGTGATAATCCAGACGTGGCAGCCCGAGCACCCGTCCATCGCCGCGGCGGCGAAAAACGACTTCGAGGGGTTCCTCGACGCGGAGCTCGCCTACAGGAAGAGGGCCGGATACCCGCCGTTTTCGAAGATCGCCTGCGCAAGGGTCTCGGCCGTAAGGCAGGACGCGGCGCGCGACGCCGCGGGGCAGGTGGGCTCGATCCTCAGGGCGGAGGCGGCCGGCTGCCCGGGGATCAGCATTCTCGGCCCTGCGCCTGCGCCCGTGGAGAAGCAGAGGAACCGCTGGCGCTGGCATCTGCTCGTCAAGGCCGCAAACCAAAGGGAGCTTGCGCTCGTGCTCTCGAGGGCCCAGGCGAGGATCGAATCCGAGGTGCCGAGGGCCGCCAGGGTCTCCCTCGATGTGGATCCGGCCACCCTGATGTAGAATTTTTTGCCGAAAAAAACCCATTTTCGCAGTAAAACTTAATTAAAACAAATGGTTACCTCTTTGTGGGAATTTTTTGCGGCCCACGCAACTTGGGTACCCCTCCCTGCCGATAACTACTGTGGAAGCGAAGAGAGAAATCGGGAGTCACAAAGTTCGACCCCCCCCTTTGGGCCCTTCAGCGATAGTGTTGGAGGGTCCTTTTTTTGCTTCGGGCACGGCGACGGATCGGGAAAGCCTCCTCGCTACGGCTCGCTCACTCATACGCCGTTCGCTCGCCTGCGCACTCGGCGCCGCAGCACCATAGGCTTTGAAAGCGACGCCTCCTGACGCCGCTCGGCAGTCTTTCCCGATCCGTCGCCGAACCAAGCAAACATGCGTTCCGGATTGATAAGGCCGGGCTTGCCTTGAGGTCCCTGCTTGCCTATAGTGGCGCCATGATACGGAAGATCGTTAAATACCCCAGCCCGGTCCTGCTCAAGGTCGCGGAGCCGATACAAGAGGTGACCGACGAGGTGCGGGTGCTGCTCGACGACATGGCGGAGACCATGTATGCGGCCGACGGCGTGGGGCTCGCCGCCCCCCAGATCGGCGAGTCGGTCCGCGCGATAGTCATGGACGTGAGCGGAGGCGGCAAGACCGAGTCCGAGGCGCTCATCAAGATGGTCAACCCCGAGATAGTCGGGCGGGAGGGCGAGGTCGAATACGAGGAGGGATGCCTCTCCGTGCCCGGCATGCTGGTCAAGATAAAGCGCGCGGCCCGCGTCAAGGTCAGCTACCTCGACGAGAACGGTATCCGCGAGGAGATGGACGCCGACGGGCTGCTCGCGATCGCGGTGCAGCACGAGATCGACCACCTCGACGGCGTCCTCATCATCGACAGGGTGAGCAGGCTCAAGAGGGACATCTACCTCAAGAAGCGCAAGAAGGAAGAAGGCCACCCCACAGCCCTATAGCCAATGGACATCGTCTTCATGGGATCGGCTGCGTTCGCACTGCCAGCGCTCAGGGCGCTTGCCGACTCTCATCACAACATCCTCGAGATGGTCGCGCAGCCCGACAAACCGGCAGGACGAGGCATGAAGGTGCGGGCATGCCCTACCGCCGCCTTCGCAGGCGAGCGCGGCATCCCGCTCAATCACCCGGCGAGCGTGCGGAACCCGGAGGAGATCGAGCATTTCCGAAACCTCGCGCCGGACCTCATCGTCGTCATCGCCTACGGCAAGATCCTGCCGCGCGAGCTCATCGACATCCCCGCGCACGGATGCATCAACGTGCACGCATCGCTGCTCCCGAAGTACAGGGGCGCCGCGCCGATAAACTGGGCGATAGTCAACGGCGAGAGGGAGACCGGCGTGACCACGATGTTCATAAACGAGGAGCTCGACTCGGGCGACGTCCTGCTCGCGGCCAAGACCCCCATCGGCGAGAGCGAGACCGCGCCGGAGCTGCACGACCGGCTGGCCGCGATGGGGGCCGACCTCCTCAAGGCGACCCTGTCGGAGCTGGCTGACGGCAAGCTCCGTCCCATCCCTCAGGACCACGCGAAGGCGACATACGCGCCGATGATCGAGAAGGAGGACGGCCGCATAGACTGGACGATGGGGGCGCGCGCGATCCGCAACCGCGTCAGGGGATTTGCGCCGTGGCCCGGCGCATTCACCGCGCTGCGCGGCAGGGGATTGAGGATCCACATCGCCGAGCTCTACGAGGGGAGCGGCAGGCCCGGCGAGGTGATAGAGGCCGGCGACCGGCTCTGCGTGGCGTGCGGCGAGGGCGCGCTCAAGCTCGTGGAGATACAGATGGAGGGCGGCAAAAGGATGACCGCGGTGGAGTTCATGCGCGGACACGCCATAGAAAGAGGGGAGAAACTGGGATGACAAGGACTCTCATCGCTCCTTCAATACTCTCGGCCGACTTCTCGAGGCTGGGCGATCAGATACGCGAGGTCGAGGCCGCGGGCGCGGACGTGATTCACGTGGACGTGATGGACGGCCACTTCGTGCCCAACATCACCATCGGCGCGCCGGTCGTGCGGAAGATCAGGCCGGTCACGAAGCTGCCGCTCGACTGCCACCTCATGATCGAGAACCCAAAGAGATACGTCGCCGACTTCGCGAAGGCGGGCGCGGACTGGATATCGGTGCACGTGGAGACGGGCGACCTCTCCGAACTCCTGCCGGCGATACGAAAGCTCGGCTGCAAGGCCGGCGCGGTCATAAATCCGCCCACGCCGGTCGAGAGGGTCCTGCCATTCGTGGAGCTCGCGGACTTCGTGCTGGTGATGACCGTCAACCCCGGATTCGGCGGCCAGAAGATGATCCCCGAGTGCATCGACAAGATCGCGGTCATAAGAAGGCACATCGACAGGAAGGGATTGCCCACTCTGATAGAGGTCGACGGCGGGATCAACGCCGAGACCGTGGGGCAGGCGCTGAATGCCGGCGCCCAGATCATAGTCGCCGGCTCGGCGGTGTTCGGGACAAAGGACTACGCAGCCGCGATAAAGGGCCTCCGCGGAAAGCAGCGATGAGCCGCCTGTCGAAGTGGCGCCAAATTTTTGACGCTGCGCACGTCATAGGATGGTCATATTGATAGTTCTTCATGTCGGATAAGCATTTTTGAATCCTCGCCTTCTCAAAAAATCCCAAAATATCAATATAACTCGATAAAATATCTGACACCCTTTTCCGGGCACGATTCTTGCTCACTCTGTCTGTGGTGTTTCACCGCTGCTATCAGGGCAAGGAGGGTCATATGGTGATCGACAGGGTCCAGGGGGCCAAGGATCTGGCGCTCGTAAAGAAGATGGAAGAGGAAAAATGGGAGGGGTTGAAAAACCTGATCGTACATAACTGGGATCATCTCACGGAAATCGGCAAGCTCTCCGGCACCACGGGCTCGAACCTCGCCCTGTCGCACACGGCGAGGGACGAAGGGGGCCGGGGACAGGACATCCGATTCGAATCCGATTACATCGATTTCACGCCGGAGCAGGTCAGGCACAAAGGGTCGAGGGGCGATCCAGGATATGACGGTTTGCAGAGTTACGGGGTCCACATCGAAAACCTCTACAGGGTGACCGACAGCGGCGGGGCCGTGCACTATCTTCTCATGTACGACAGGGCTCCCGACGGCTCCATACGCATATACAGGATGCCCGAGGAGCATCCGAACTACGCGAAGTCCCTGGAGAAGGCGCGCATAGAGACGGAGGTCGCGAATCTCGACGCGTTCGAGACCATAATGACGGGCGCGCCTGCCGAGGAGACGAGGATAAGCGGCGCCGGCCGGTTCGCCGAAAACGCCCCGCATATCGCGCGCGACGCGGCTGCCCTGTCGGCGGTCGGCAGGCTCACCTCCGAGCAGGCGGCCTACTTCGTGGAAAAGGCGCGCGCTGAGCATGAAGGCGAGGACATGAAGATCGGTTCGGTCGTGCTCGAAGACGGGAGCCGGAGCCCGGTGATGCTTGCCGAGGTGATCGAGGAGTCGTTCGTGGGCACCGGCTTCGAGTCGGTCAAGGACGACGCAGCGGACATCCTTGCTGCAAAGGCGCTCGGGCTCGTCAGGGCCTCCATCGCGGAGAAGAGACGGGAGCCGAGCGGCGAGAACGTCTTCGACATAGATCACGACGGAAAGCTGTACCGGGGTGTGAAGCTCCCCCGTGCCGCCCTCAAGGCGGAGGGCGACATATTCATCCCGCTTGAATATCTCGAGGGGTTTCCGAGCGACTAGTCGCCGGATTTGAGGAGCAAATCCATGTATTCCCGCGCGGCCGGATCCAATCCGGCCGCCTTTTCTACGCACTCGTCGCGGTCCATCTGAAACATGTCCGACATCCTGTCTCCGGCCATATAGAGGTATGTGAGGGAATATGTGGGGTCGTACCCGAGCGATCTCCCCAGCATGCCTGCAGCGTCGACCTTGTCCTGCTGCCCGACCGCCACGTTGTTGACGTACGACGCGAGCGCGGCCAGCGGCGGCAGGTCAACGACGACTCGATGGTCCGCATCGAAGCCGAAGTGGCTGTCCGCGATCACCTCCCGGCCGTCGGCCCAGACCGCGACCGCCATGTGCAGGAGGGGGCTGCCGTCGAACTCCTCCCTGACCCACACGAACCTGGGATCGAAGCCTGCATACTTGTACAGCGAATAGAGCACCCAGCTTATCTCGGTGCAGTCGCCCCAGCGGAACTTCAGTGCGTACTCGGCATTGTATTCCACGGGGAACGAATTCCACACTTCCATGCCTAGCCCCTCCTTGGAGAAGGCCGTGTCGTAGATCGCGCGCGCGAGCTCCAGCTCGCTCTCGCCGCGGACCGAGCGCGCCATCCGGCTCAGCTCATCTCTCGTCTCAACATCGCTTTTCGTGTAGGGGTTCCCGTCGTACACGATCCACGGGAGCCTGAAGCCGGCCTCCCACGCCTTAATTGCGAACGAACCCTGCTCCTCTTCGAATGTCGTCTCGCCCGAGCGGAAGTACTCGTCCTCGATGATCTCTATCGCCAGCGCGTAGACCTCTGCCGGCTCGATCGTCCCGTCCGGCACGAGGGAATCCGCGGGCGGCCGGAAGATCCTGGCGGAGAGCCCGGTGTCTATGAGCTCCCTGGCAACGCCGCGCCCCTGCATCAGCTCGCACAGCTTTGCCGCATGCGCGTCCTCTGCCTTCAGGCTGTAGCAGAACGACCGCTCAGGCATCCTCCACCCCAGCCATGTGGGAACCTTTTTCGACACCCTACCTCCTGCAGGGACCTTATCGCGCTTTGGCTCAAGATGTTGCCTTGTTTCTGAGCAGCGGGATCGCAAGCCTCTGTCTCTCAGTTTCACCCTTCAATTTCAATGACTTGCGCTCGGCAACGAGGCCGCGCGCACCCCCGTGCTGCCCGCCGAGCGCCGCACAGTCTGCGAAGAATACGGCGTGCTTGCCGAATCTGGCGGCCGCCTCGTCCACCGCCGCGAATGCACGCTCCCCGGCGAGGACATGCGCCGGCTCATCGAACAGGACAAACTGGGAGGGCATATCTGCGGTCAGGTCCATGAGCACAACGCCTGTGGCGCGATACAGAACACCCTCTCTGTATATCCCGTCGAAGAGCCCGCGCAGCAGCGGCACCAGCTCGCCTGTGGATGCGGTGGGCCGCTCCACCTTCGCCTCTGCGCCCTCTCCGTCGTACCCCTGCGTGCGCAGAAAGAGCGCGAGCCCGCGGGCCGCGAGGCGGTGGCGGCGCGCCTTAATGCACGCTGACTCGAGGTTCCTGAGTCCGCGCGCCCAGACGTGCGCGCGGTCGGAGGATGGAGGGGTGAAGGTCTTTGTCTTCGAGATGGAGGCACGCGGCGCAGGCCCCTCCGCCGAGACCTCGTAGACGCACTCACCCCGCAGCTCCGCCCACAGCTCGCGGCCGACCTTGCCCAGCAGCTTCGACGCAAAAGCCTCCGGCCTCTGCACAAAGTCCAGCGCGCTCTTTATGCCGTGCTTCTGAAGCAGCGCAACGGTGGAGGGCCCGAAGCCCCAGACCTGCGCAAGCCCGGTGCGCGCGAGCAGCAGGTGTATCCTCCTGCCGCCGCATTCCACAAGCCCGGCGGGCTTTCGGAGCCTGGAGCACAGTTTGCAGAGAGATTTCGAGAGCGACACGCCGGCCGAGACGGTGATGCCGAGCTCTCTGTGGATCGCGTCCTGTATCTTAGCGGCGATGCCGGCGTACCCGGTGCGATGGAGGCGGCGCAGCCCGGTGAGATCGAGGAACCCCTCGTCGATCGAGTACTCCTCCACCGTAGGGGTGAAGCGGCGCATGATCGAGAACATTCGCTTCGAGAAGATCGAATAGGTCTCGTAGTCGGACGGCAGGATCACGCAGTCGGGGCAGACCTTTTTCACCTCCCACAGCGGCACGCCGCGCTTCACCCCGCGCGCTTTTGCCTCGTAGGAGGCCGCGGCCACGATCCCGCGCTCCGCGCCGGTGATGACGGGCCTGCCGCGCAGCTCAGGGTGGATAGCCTGCTCGACCGACGCGAAGAACGCGTCCGCGTCGATGTGCGCGATGCCGCGCGGCCAACTGTGGAGCGTGATGGGCGAGGCCATGTCCCACGCGCTAGGCCCTTCCCCGTTCACATGTCAACCTGGGAAGGCTGACTCAGCAGACGAAACGGTTCAAGGTGCTTTTCTCGCTATCCCTCCTCGCCTCAAACGCCGTCTCGGCCGGGGCGCAGTCCCCACGCCCCGGCATTTCATCATTAGATGAACCAGACTGTCTGAAGGTCATCGGGGGCTTTCGTCGGCCGGTACTTATAGGCTGCTGAATCCGGCCTCCCTGCCTGCCGGCAGGCAGGCTCGAGCCACGCTGCGAAAAGCACCCTGAACCGTTTCATCAAAGCGGCAGAGTGGGCGCTATTGGGCGCATCCTCTATTGTTATAAGGGCATGCCTCCTGGCAGAGGTCGCAGCCGTACCCGGGACCCGGGACCCGGGACCCGGGACATGGAAGGGTTCTCCCGGTTCCTGATCCCTGATCCCCGATCCCAATCTCAAGGCGCGGGGCTTCTATGGTGAGATAGGAGATGCACTTCTGGGCGTCGAGCGTGCGCGGCGAGAGGATCGCGCGCGCAGGGCAGGCGTCCAGGCACTTTGTGCAGTCGCCGCAGAGATCATCGTGCGGGGAGTCCGGCTCGAGCTCGAGATCGGTCACGATCTCGCCCAGCACGAACCACGAGCCCAGCTCGCGGTTCACCAGCACCGTGTGCCTGCCGATCCAGCCCAGCCCAGCGCGCTGTGCCAGGGCCTTCTCGAGAATCGGGCTCGTGTCGCAGCAGGCCTTCGCGCTGGCGCCGGGCGCCCGCTCTCGAATCGCATCCCACAGTAGCGTAAGCCTCCGCCCCACCTCCGCGTGATACTCGGCCCCGCGCGCGAACCTGGCCCTCAAAACTCGGGACCCGGGACCCGGGACCCGGGACCTGAAAGAGCTTTCCCGATCCATGGTCCCCGATCCCCGGTCGCCGATCCCCGATTCGCCGTACGCAAGCGCACAGCATATCACCGAGCGCGCGCCGGCGAGGAGCGAACGCGGGTCGCAGCGCGCCGCAGGGTCGCGCGCCAGATAGTTCATCGAGGCGACCCTGCCGTTTGCAATCGCCCCCTGCAGATGCGCAAGCTCATCGACCGGCTCGGCCGTGGTCACCCCGCACAGCGCAAAACCGACCTCGATCGCCCTCTTCTTTATCAGCTCCTTCATCACTCTATTACCTTGGAGGCTTCGGGTGTCAGCGGGTCGGGGGACCCTGTTGAGCGGCGTGTGAATTCGCCGCGAATCAAGAGCCCTGCGATGACCGCGGCGAAGAGACGCAGGCGAGTGAGCGGCGCCTGAGCGAACGAGCCGTAGCGAGACAGTGTCCCCCGACCCGCTGACAGGCCCCGAAGCCACGAGTTATAAGGCCCTTTTGAAAAGGAACAGGCAACAATTATCAATGTCAATGCTGCTAATCATTAATATCGCGAAACATTTTGATTTTCATGCCGATAATGTACAATAGAGGGACAGGATACCCCATGGGCATAGAGAAGATACATGCAAAGCTCGCGGAGATGCCGCCCGCGTGGATCAGCCGCGCCGTGTCGCGCGGCGGCACGATCGCCAACGCCACCGAGATAAAGAAGCTGCTCGGCGAGCCCATACCCGAGATCGTGGACCCGGAGACCCTCCCCCCCGAGGTGGCGGCGTTTTTCGCGCCCAAGGGGCTGCTCGAGCGTCTCCGCAAGAAGCTCTCCCTCTTCTCCCGCAAGAAGGGCGGGAAGATCATACCGGCGAGGAACACGATCGCCTCGGTCGACGAGGACGACAACCTCTACGTGGGCGTGGACTTCCTCGCCCAGCACGGCGGGGACGAGGAGCTGATCGCCGGGATAGTGGCCCACGAGTGGGGCCACATGATGAGCGATCTGCCGAAGGGGGTCGACTGGTCGCACCTCTCCTGGGACCGGCTGCACGCGATCAGGCGCGAGGAGGAGGGGGACGCGGATGCCTTCTCCGGGCGCGTCATGTTCCTCATGGGCTATTCGGTGGAGCCGATGATCGGCTTCCTGGAGAAGATCGACAGGCGCAAGAAGGAGAAGAGGCTCCCCTGCCACAAGTACCACAACTTCGCCACGCGCGCAGCGATACTCCGGGAGGCCTTCGAGGCGGAGAAGCGCGCCATGAAGACAGCGAAGAGGATATTCGCTTCCAGGGACGGGACTGGCCCCAAGGTGGGGAGAATAATCGGCGCCGGATAACCGCAAACTCCAAGCACCAAATAACAAATTCCAAATAACCAATGACCGAACAAAGGCTCAGTTCGGAATTTGGTCATTGGTGCTTATTTGGTGCCCTCTTCCATCCACTTGAGGTAATCCTTAGCGCCGTCGATCACAGGGACCACGAGGAACTCCGGGACCTCGTAGCTGTGCTTCTCCTCGATCATCTTCTTGATCGCGCCGATCCGGTCCTCGAACGTCTTGATGAGCAGCAGGTGCTCCTGGTCCGCGTGAATCTTCCCATCCCACTCGTAGATCGACTCGATCTTCGGCACTATCTGCACGCAGGCGGCGAGCCCCTCCTTGACGACGAGCTCGGCGATGGAGCGCGCCTCGTCCGCCCTGTTCGTGGTGGTCATTGCGAAGACCGGCTCCCTCACTGGCCCTCCTTCGTGGAGAAGGGGACGCCCGCCGCCTTCTCGATCGCGCGCGCGAGAAGAAAGAGGTAGTCGGAGAGCCTGTTGAGGTAGACCAGCCCCTGCTCGTTGTCGTACAGGCCGTCCTCGGACATCCTCACCGCGTGCCTCTCCAGCCTACGCGCCACGGCGCGCGCCATGTCCAGGGCCGCCGAGGCATCGCACGCGCCCGGGACGATGAATGAGCGGGGGAGCTCGATCGAGCGCTCGAGCGCCGCGATCCTTGCCTCGATGCTCTCGACATGGCGCACCGAGGTGGGCTCGACCCAGCCCTGCTTCGAGATGTCGGCGCAGCAAAGCTCGCCCGCCATGCGGAAGAGCTCCAGCTGCAGCTCGCGCATCTCCCGGGCCTGTCCGCTCAATCGTCCGCCGTATTTTTCGGCCATGGCGCGCGCGAGCCCCATGTGGGAGTTGAGCTCGTCGATGGCGCCCACCGCCTCGATGCGGGGATCCGACTTTGCTACCTCCTCGCCCGATATGAGCCTCGTCCTGCGCCGATCGCCTGCCCCCGTCACTATGCCCATGCCGTCAATCTAAGTAATGCGCGCGATTTTGTAAACCTGCTAAAAGCCCTGGTTGACATGTCCCTCCCGTGCAAATATCATCCGGAAATCAAGGGGTTTTCCATGTTCGTATTCCGCACGATCATCTGGGGCATGGTCTTCATGGTGCTGTCGCTCTTCGTGGGGCCGTGGCTCGCGACCCGCTTCGACGCAAGTTTCCCGATGCTGGACATCGGCATGTTCCGCTACGCGGGCGTCGCGCTCATCGCCGTCGGCGCTCCGCTGACCCTCTACTGCGGGGCGGTCCTGCTGCTGCCCGGCGCCTCCAGGCCCGCGCCCTACGACGCTGGCGGCGTCTTCACCGTGGCCGGCCCGTACAGGTACGTGCGCAATCCGTTCATGCTCGGCGTGCTGCTCACCATGTGGGGCGAGGCGCTCATCATGTCCCGGATAGCCATGTTGGCCTACGCGCTGATAATCACGTGGGCCATACACTTCTGGGTCCTCTTCTACGAGGAGCCCGCGCTGAAGGATGGATTGGGCCACGAATACGAGAGATACCGCAAGGCGGTCCCACGCTGGTTTCCGCAGTTCAAACGATACAAAGGATAAAGCCGTGACTGGCAACTCGTGACTAGTGACTAGTGACTAGCGTGCTTGCGCCAGTCACGAGTCACGGATTTAAAAAGCCTGATCTATCGGCGACGGGACGATCTCGCCCGGCCCGCGCGAACCCAGCTCCCGGCGCAACTCGTCGATTTTTTCCGCCCAGAGCTCTTCGTGCGCCAGCAGCGCCTCCGCCTTGTCGAGCAACCCAAGGGCTACGTCGGGGTGGCCCAGCTCCGCCTGAGCCACGGCGAGGTAGTAGTAGGCGTGCCCGTTGGTCGTGTCCACGCCCACCGCGTCCCTGAACAACGCCGCTGCGCGCTCGCACTGCCCGTTCTCCATGAGCGCCCTGCCCTTCTCGACCAGCCTCTCCGAGGCCTGGCGCTCGGGCCCCACCTCCATCTGAGGTGCGGTCGCCGGCTCGCGGACCTCCCTCGGCGGAACGCGCGCGCCGGGCGGGAGTTTCTTGTGAGGGGGTTTTCTGGGGCAAGCGGTCAGCGAGAGCGCGGCGATCAGGGCCAGTGCGATCCCTAGAACTCCATGGGAGCGGTCTCCCGTGCCGATGCGTCGGTCCCTATCTCGCTGCATGTCTTTTCGGGCTCCGTTCCCTTGATGAAGACCTCGAATCTCCCGCCCGGACAGGAGGAATCTGAAAGCCCGCCGGTCACAGGGTCGATCTTTACCAGAATGACGCCGGACGGACCAGAGAAATCGCCGTCGCCGTTGGGCCGCACCTCGTTCATGAATTTCGTCCAGATCGGCAGCGCGCCCGAGGCTCCGCTCAGGTTCATCGTGGCGTTGTCGTCGTAGCCCACCCACGAAAGCGCCAGCAGCTTGGGAGTGAACCCGACGAACCATGCGTCGCGGTAGCTCGAGGTCGTGCCGGTCTTGCCGGCCGCGATCGCGGTGAAGCCCCTGCTGCGCGCGCCGGCACCCGTCCCGCTGTCGAGCACGCCCTTCATGACGCTCGTGGTGAGGAAGACCGGCCCCGCCTCGAACTCGCGCTTCATCACGAGCGACTTCTTCTCGAGGACCTCACCCTCCTTGGTGACCACGTTGATGATCGAGACCGGGTCCGCCCTGATGCCGCCGTTGGGGAAGATCGTGTATGCGCTGGCCATCTCCATGGGGGTGACCTCGAAGGCGCCGAGCGCCATGGACGGGACCGCCATCAGCTCGCTCTCGATGCCCGCGTCCCTGGCGGTCTTCACGACGTTTTCGAGCCCCGCCTCGATCGCCAGCTTCGCGCTGGCTATGTTGTAGCTCTGCTCGAGCGCCCTTCTCAGAGTCACCGGACCGTGCTCCTTCTTGTCGTAGTTGGCCGGGCTCCAATCCTTGCCGCCTGATCTCACGCTGAACGAGGTGTCGTCCACGAGCGACGCCGGTGTGAACAGCGCCCTGCTGCGCGCGGGGTCCATGGCCGTGAGGTACACGAACGGCTTGAAGACCGAGCCCGGCTGGCGCATGGCCTGGGTGCACCGGTCGAACTGGGTGTCGGCGTAGTCGCGCCCGCCGACGAGCGCGCGAAGGTAGCCGGTGGACGGCTGGACCGCAACCAGACACGCCTGCAGCCCTCCCTCGTGCTCCCTGGGCAGCCTCGTCGCGTAGTCCCTCTCCAGCGAGGCGATCCCCTGCGAAACCGCCCGCTCGGCCGCCAGCTGCATGAACATGTCCAGCGTGGTGAAGATGCGCAGCCCCTCGGTCTTGAGAACGTCGGGCGGGTACAGGTCCGCGAGCTGCCGCTTCAAAAAGTCTATGAAGTAAGGCGCCACGACCGTGCGCGTCCTGACCCTGGGGGTCACGATCTTCTCCTTCTTCGCCTTCCCCTGCTCCTCGGCGGTGATGAAGCCCTTGTCGCGCATGCCCGCCAGCACGAAGTCCCGCCGCTCCCTCGCCTTCTCGGGGTTGGCGATCGGGTTGTACAGGCTCGGCGACTTGATCATGCCCGCTATCATCGCGCACTCGCCTGCGGTGAGCTGGCTCGCGGCCTTGCCGAAGTAGAGGCGGCTGGCCTCCTCCACGCCGGAGACCGAGGCGGAGCCGCGCTGGCCGAGATATATCTCGTTGAGATACGCCTCGAGTATCTCGCCCTTGGAGTGCTTCTTCTCGATCCGCCAGGCTATGAGCATCTCGTTGAGCTTTCGCGCGAAAGACCTCTTCGGATAGAGGAAGAAGTTCTTCACGAGCTGCTGGGTGAGAGTGGAGCCGCCCTGCACTATGCGCAGGGCCTTGAGGTTCGCGAGCGCGGCGCGCGCGATGCCGACCGGGTCCACGCCGCCATGCTCGAAGAACCGCTCGTCCTCGATCAGGATTATCGCCCGGACGAGATTCTCCGGCACGTCGGAGAGGGCCACGGGGGTGCGGTCCTCCATCTTCTCGTTGAATATCGAGGCGACCTGCTCCGGCTCCAGCCTCGCGATCTCCAGCGCCTCGCCGGTGTCCATCCTCTTCATCTGCCTGATGGTGCCGCCCTCTATGCCGACCTCTAGCGGGAACCCCTTGAACGGATCGTCCGGGTAGTCGAAGTCGTGCAGGTGGATGAGCAGGCGCGAGTCGGTGAGCGAGTACTCGCCCGGTCCCTTTATCTCCTGGCCGGTGTTGCGGTAGTCGAGCCGGTCGAGCTTGGAGGCGATGCTGCGCGCCTTTATGTCCAGCCCCGGATAGAGGTATTCGGCGTCCGAGAAGACTCGCGAGGGGAGGTCCCATTTGCGCGGCCTGTCGAACTTCTCCTCGATCATCCCGTCGAGGTGATGGAAGTGGTACAAGAGCGCCACGCCGCCCACGATCGCGAGCACCACGAGGACCTTGAAGAGCCTCGCCGCCCTGCGCAGCACGCCCGGCCCTTTTGACCTGCCCCCGCCGCGCCTGGCGAGCGCGCGCTTGCGCTCCTGCATCTGGCGCTGGCGGTTGGCCTGGCTCCTGTCTCGTCTGTAGTATGGCGACATCGCGCTTCCCGTAAAAAATGCGGAGGGGGTGGGATTCGAACCCACGGTGGCTTTTCAGCCACAGCGGTTTTCAAGACCGCCCGTTTCGGCCACTCACGCACCCCTCCATTCCAGAGAACTCAAACGATCGATCCAGACCAAAAGGCCCGCTCGAGCGGGCCTTTTATTCACATCGCAGCCTTCGCTGCAACCCTCACTTCCCCTGCTTCCAGCGGGAGGCCGGCCTCTGCACCTCGAGATCGCTGTCAGGTGCGGCCCGGGCGGGTATCTCCTCGTACTGGTCCATCTGCCTTGCAGGGGCTGTGTCGTAAGCCGGTGCGGGCGCAGGCCCTGCCCCCTTTGGCGGCGGCACATAGCCGGACTGCGGCGACTTCACGTCCTCCAGCCGGATCGTGCCCGGCGGGAGCGGCTCGGGCGAATACCCCGGCAGATCGCTCTTCACCGGCCCGTAGGAGGGCGCCGGTGCCGGCATCGGGGCCGGCGCAGGGGCAGGCGCCGCATATTTCGGGGCCGGTGACGGCATCGGGGCCGGCGCAGGGGGCGGTGGGGCGTATCGCTGTGCAGGCGAAGGGGCTGCTCCGGGATAGACAGGCATCGTATCGGAGACCCCTGGTATGTAGTGCCTGAGCACCACCGGCTTGTCTTTCGACGACTCGTAGATCGGCTCCTCATAAGCCGGGGCAGGCGTTTTCTGCGGAGCCGGAGCGACATACCTCTGCGCAGGGGCAGGCGCAGGGGCCGGAGTCGAGTACTGCGGCGGCGGCATCGGCGCCGGGGGCGGAGGGGTGTATCGCTGCGCCGGGACCGGCGCGGGGGCAGCGGCGCCGGACCTGCGCGCATCCAGCTGCTCGAGCGTCACCGCGCCCTCGGGCACCGCAGTATCGCACCCGCCGGGGAGGTCGCACTTGGTCGAGCCGGCGCCGTGGTAGCCATGTCCGTAGGGCATCGGCTGGTACTGCGGCTGATACGAGGGCCCGGAGTAGCTCCTCTCCTGATAGGGCCTGGGCTGCGCCGAGGGCGCCTTCTTCTCGGGTATTATCGTGCGCGGCGGCGGCTCGGTGCTCTCGGTTATGGTCTGGCCCCCCTGGCCCGTGACCTGGGTCTGCGCCCACAGGGGCGCACAGACGAGCACTGCGGCTGCGGCAAAAGACACGGCGATGAACATGCGCATATCGGCCCCCTTGACTTTGTGCGGCAGTTTAGCATTTTCGCCGCAAATGACAACCGCCTAGCGGCCAGGGGCGCAAAAGGGAGATATCAGTCATGCGAAAGGCGATTGAGGCCGTAACGGAGGAGGCCAGGGCCCATTTCACCCGCTCCAGGGGCAGCCACGGCTGGGACCACACCGAGAGGGTCCGCTCGCTCGCCCTGCACATAGGCAGAAGAGAGGGTGCGGACCTTGAAATACTGGAGATGGCGGCACTCCTGCACGACATCGGCAGGCACAGGGAGGACGAGTCGCTCGGCGAGGTGTGCCACGCGAAGGAGGGGGCGAGGCTCGCCCGGTCCATCTTAGAAAGGCACGAAGTGGAGGCCCGCATAGCGGACGCCGTCGTGCACTGCATCGAGCACCACCGCTTCCGCGGCGAATCCCGGCCCGACACGCTTGAGGCGCGGTCCCTCTTCGACGCGGACAAACTCGACTCCATCGGCGCGGTCGGCATAGGCCGCGCATTCCTCTTCGCCGGCGAGAACGGGGCCAGGCTCCACAACCCGCCCGGCACCGATCCGCTCAAGGCGCCCGCGTACGGCCCCGAGGACACCGCATTTCGCGAGTTCCTGCACAAGCTCCGCCACGTCCGCGAGAGGATGCTGACCAAAGAGGGCAGGCGCCTCGCCGGGGAGCGGCACGCGTTCATGCTGGAGTTCTTCGCGAGGTTCAACCGTGAAATCGAGGGAAAGATCTGAACCCGCCTGCGCATCATGTCACAATGTTGACATTTGAGCCGCCTTTCATCATACCTGCGAACCCGACCCGGACTACAGATGGACGAAACCGAACAAACAGACAAAAGAAGATCCCTCCTCGCAAGGATCAAGGCATATCCGGGCAGGATCTTCTGGGCGCTCTCGATGCCCGGTGCCACCCGCAAGCTGCTGGCGCTCGCCCTCCTGGTCGGCCTCATCACCGGGCTCGTCTCCTGCGTCTTCCAGTGGCTCATCGACGCCATCGCCGGCATAGCATACGGCGCACAGGGCTCCATATTCACAGGGCCGTGGCGCTGGGCTGTCCTGTTCATACCGGCGCTTGGAGGTCTGCTCGTGGGCCTGCTTGTCACGCGTTTCGCGCGTGAAGCGAGGGGACACGGCGTGCCCGAGGTGATGCTGGCCGTGGCGCGAAGGGGGGGGAAGATCAGGCCTGTAGTCGGCGTCGTCAAGGCGCTGGCCAGCGCGATCTGCATAGGCAGCGGCGGCTCCGCCGGGAAGGAGGGGCCGATCGTGCAGATCGGCTCCGCGTTCGGTTCGTCGGTCGGCCAGCTCTTCCGCATGCCCGGCGGCATGACCAAGATGCTCGTCGCATGCGGCGCAGCCGGCGGCATCTCCGCCACATTCGCCACGCCGATCGCCGGCGTGCTCTTCGCCATGGAGGTGATACTCCAGGAGTTCGCAGCCAGCGCGTTCTCCATGGTCGTCATCTCATCGGTCACCGCATCCGCCGTCTCCAGGCTCATACTAGGCGAGGGTTTCTTCTTCCACGTGCCCGTGTACGACCTGGTGAGCCACTGGGAGCTCTTCCTGTTCGCGGCCCTGGGAGCGATCGCAGCGCTCTACGCCCGCGCCTTCGTGAAGATTCTCTACAAGATCGAGGATGTGTTCGACGGAATCCGCATGCCCGAGTGGCTCAAACCCGCGCTCGGCGGCCTCCTCCTCGGGGCCATGGGGATCGCCATGCCGCAGGTCCTGGGCACGGGCCACGAGGCCACGGAGGCTGCGATGCTCGGCCATCTGGGCGCACTTTCCCTCATAGTGCTGTCCGCAGCGAAGATATTGGCGACGTCTCTCACCCTCGGCTCCGGTGGCTCCGGCGGGGTATTCTCGCCATCGCTCTTCATCGGCGCAATGCTCGGCGGCTTCACGGGGCGGGCCTTCTCGGTCGTGCTGCCAGGGATAGTCGGCTCACCCGGTGCCTACGCGCTGGTGGGCATGGGCGCCCTCTTCGCAGGCGCCACCCGCGCCCCCATCACCGCGATCATCATCGTATTCGAGATGACCAACGACTACGAGATCATCCTCCCTGTGATGACCGCCGTCGTCATCGCCACGCTCGTCTCGCGCCTGCTCAGCGAGGAGACCATATACACGCTTAAACTCATCAGGCGCGGCATAAGGCTCGGAGCCCCAAAGGAGGACGCACTGGCGATGATGGCGGTGCGCGACGTCATGCGCGAAAAATTTGAGAGCATAGGCGAGGACACGAAGCTGGTGGATCTCATCGACAGGATCCAGCGCGGGGCCCAGCACGGCTTCCCGGTCGTGGACGGCCAGGGAAAGCTCGCGGGGCTTATCACCTTCGCGCAGGTCAGGGCGGCGCTGTCGCTGATAGGCGAGCTCGGGGAGATGGTGGTCGCAGGGGAGCTGATGCTCGCCCCTCCGCCGGTGGCCTTTCCGGACGAGAGCATCGCGCAGATAGCCGAGAGGCTGGAGATAAGCGACGTGGACAGGCTGCCGGTCGTGGACCCCGACGACCCGGGCAGGATCATCGGCCTCATCACCCACGGCGACATTATCCGTGCCTACCGCAGCCGGATCGGCAAAGCGAGAGACGATGCCATGGAAGGCATGGGGATATGATTGCCATCGCCTCCGCGTGTGATATAAGTCCCACATCCCAAAAGGAGGGTTTCATGAAGAAGGTCAAAGCAATCGCAACGGCAGTCGCGGCGCTGGCGCTCTTCGCATCAGCTGCATCGGCCAAGGACGTCCCGGTGGGCAAGGGGGCGGCGGTGCACACGATCGTCGCGACGCAGCCGGCGGACGTGGAGGTGGTGAAGTCATACGACCGGGCCATAAAGATCAGGAAGCTGGGCAGGAACGACACCGCATACTGGCACGCGACCAACGGCACCTACCTCCTGGACGGCCGGCATGCCTACCTCTGGTGCGCGATCTACGAGCCGAACAAGGACCAAGCCAAGTACCACTGGGTGGCGATCAACACCGAGGCGTTCAACCGGGCCATGCAGCTCAACCAGAGCTTCGAGGGCGGGGTGGCATTCTACCTCGTCACGAACGACGGGAAGGAGACGCAGCTCACCGCGTACCCGTACAGCACGCTGGACGCCATGACCCGCGGCGAGAAGATCGTGAACGTGAACGAATAGCAT
This sequence comes from Pseudomonadota bacterium, assembly GCA_016927275.1. Taxonomy (NCBI): domain Bacteria; kingdom Pseudomonadati; phylum Pseudomonadota; species Pseudomonadota bacterium. Next base: position 38,592 of record JAFGMW010000116.1, on the reverse strand, counting down.
TATGAACACCGCGATCATACTCGGCGCGAGCGTCGCCCTCTTCGCGCTCGCCTATAGATACCACAGCCCGTGGATCTCGCGCCGACTTGGAGTGCAGCCGCACCGGCCGACCCCCGCGCACACCATGCGCGACGACGTGGATTACTGCCCGGCGAAGGCGCCGGTCCTCTTCGGCCACCACTTCGCATCCATCGCCGGCGCCGCTCCCATAGTCGGCCCAATAGTGGCGGCAACCTACGGCTGGCTGCCGGTGCTCCTCTGGATAGTCCTCGGCGGTATATTCCTGGGATCGGTCCACGACTTCGCGGCGCTCGTGGCGAGCGTGCACCACAGGGGGCTCTCCATAGGCGAGATCATCGGTCGCTACGTGGGCCGCTTCGGCAGCAGGATCTTCCTCTTCTTCCTGTGGGCGACGCTCGTGCTGCTCATGGCGGTCTTCCTCGTCGTGGTCTCCAAGACCTTCGAGTCTGCCCCGTCCGCCTCCACGGCGTCGACTCTCTTCATCGGACTCGCCTGCGCCTTCGGGCTGGCGATCTACAGGTTCCGCCTGCCGCTCGGCGTCGCCACGGTCGCCGGAGTCGCGGTGCTCGCCGCGTGCATGGCCGCCGGCTGGGCCTGGCCGCTCGCGCTCGCGGAGCGCACGTGGATATCGCTGCTCATCGCCTACATTGTGCTGGCCGCAGTGCTGCCCGTGTGGCTCCTTTTGCAGCCCCGCGACTTCCTCAACTCGTTCCTCCTGTACGCGCTGATCGCCGCCGGAGCGGTCGGGGTCCTTGCGGCAGGGGGCGTGGCGAGCTATCCGGCGTACGTCGCGTGGTTCGACCCGAAGCTCGGCGCCCTCTTCCCCATACTCTTCGTCACCGTCGCCTGCGGCGCGATATCGGGCTTCCACTCGATAGTGGCGTCGGGCACCACCGCAAAGCAGCTCGACCGCGAATCGGAGGCGAGGCCCGTAGGATACGGCGCCATGCTCCTGGAGTCGCTGCTCGCCTTGATCGCGCTGATCGTGGTGATGCGCATGGGACGGGCGGACTATCTCGATCGGATCTCCGCCGCGGGCCCGGTCGCGATCTTCTCCGACGGCATCGGCGCGATGCTTGGGGCGCTGGGCGTGCCGCAGGCGCGCGGCGCGGAGTTCGCAGCGCTGGCGGTCTCCGCGTTCGTGCTCACCACGCTAGACACCGCCACGAGGCTCGGCCGCTTCGCCCTGCAGGAGCTCTTCGCCCCGCGCAAGGGCGCTGCGCACAACATCGTCTCGGGCAACCGCTACGTGGCCACCATCCTCACCGTGGCCGCAGCGGGCGCCCTGGCTTATTCGGGCAAGTGGAAGATGATTTGGCCCATCTTCGGGGCGGCGAACCAGCTGCTCGCCGCCATCGCCCTCCTCGCCGTCTCCATCTGGCTCAAGAGGGCGGGCGGAAAGAGCGCGTTCCTCAGGATCCCCATGTTCGCGATGTTCGCCATCACCCTCTCGGCGCTCGGTGTGATCATCCACAAGGACCTCTCTGCCGGCAACTTCGCGCTGGCCTCAATCAGCGCAGCGCTGCTCGCGCTCGCTGTCACGCTGGTGTGGGAATCGATCCGCTCCGTCCGACGCGCAAATACAAACCAATAACCAGAAACAAGCTGATAGTTTCTGGTAGTCGACTGCATGTCGGATTCCTGACACAAGCCGGTATGTTTTTACCCTTTTGATCCATGCCCCTTATTGCCTGAGCTTTAAACCATATTATTTACAATAACTTGAAAGGCAGCTCCCGATACAGGGGATGGCACGCTTTATGCTGTTAATCAATATTGATGGAAACTGCCCCTGGCACAGGGAGGTGGATATGTTTCCCAGATACTTGAGCAGTGTTTGGCTGATCGGCCTCGTCCTTGCGCTGATCATACCGATGGCCGGATGCCACAGCGGAGAGGTGGTCTCCGAAGACGAAGGCGGGGGCGATGGCACCGAGATCACGCTTGCGGCCGAATTTGCGACTTCTGCCAGCGCACGCAACGGCGTGACCCTGGAGTTCTCAGAACCCATGGATGCTGCGTCCGTGGAGGGCAACCTGTACATCGTGCAGGGGGACTTCTCCGCGAGCGCCGGCATCTCCAAGGCGGTGGATGACGGGGATGAGATCGACGTCAAATCCTATATATGGGCCCCTGATCACAAGAGCGTGAGCGTGAAATGGCCTGCGCGCTACTCCCACGCATACACGCTCATACTCGACGCCGGCGCCAAATCGGAGGCCGGGACAAACATCGCTGAGAGAATCGTGGCTGTCGCCCGAGTGGGCCTCAATCAGCTCAACTTCGACGGCGACGAAGGCGACACGGCCGATATCCATGTCTACGACGGTTTCGTAACGGACGGGATGGGAAACCCGCTGCCCACTCTTCTCGTGCTGAGCCAGCAGGAGATACTGCGGCTTATTACGAACCCGGCGAACATGATGGTCAACCTGAGAGAAATAAATCTCAAAGAGGAAGGCCTCTGGCATTATTCCAGCGAACTTCTGGATATACAAAAGATATTCAGGATGCTGGGCAGGCTGGATGACGGCAGCGCCATAGTGGGGGCCAGAGTAGACGGCTATCTCAACCTCTTCTCACACGATGCCTCAGACCCTCTGACGATAATCGGCAGCGACCTGCCCAAAGTGATCGGGTTCCAGACAGCCGGCGATCTCAATGCCGACGGCTATCAGGACTTGGCCATCCAGGCTGCCATCGATGACACGACCGCCGTCTCCGCTCTTATCCTGGGGAACGCCACGTTCTTCTCCGATCTGGGCGAAAAGCCGGCGACCGATGAAAATCTCTATGCCGTATCTGCCCGGATGGAGGCGGGTGCTGTCGGAAATTGCTCAAAATCTGTGACCATAGGGGTGGGCGATCTTGACGGAGACGGGTTTGGCGACGTGTCCGCCTGCTATCAAATGGGAGTCGAGAATGAGATAACTCAGACCGTGATCAGATATTTCGGCGCAGACGCGGCCTCTCTTCCCGGCGATCCGCTCGCAGGTCCTGCCATCACCAATGTCCCGGCTAAGACCGGTCTATCCCTGACCGGCGTGATCGCAGCGGACCTCAACGGAGACACGATAGATGATCTGATCACCCCTTATCTCGAGGTTGCAGGCAGCTCGAAGGCGCCGGCAAGCACTGAAAGCGGGGCGCTCATATTCTTCGGCAAGAAGGGCGTCCGCTCCGATATGGCAGTGCCCGCCGACGTGGACGTGGATATCAAGCTCGGCACTGCAACGGAACTGAAGGCGGAAAACCTCGGCTATATCGACGAAGACGGATTCGAGGACGTGATCCTTTTAATCCAGGATTATGACCCGATCGTCGGTAAGCAGACGAGCAGGATCGTCGGCATCAGCGGCAGGGCGCAGTGGGACGCTGCGATCGATGCGCAGGGCCTGGCCGTCGATTGTGCCGAGGCGCTGACCGGCGCCTCATGCGAAGATATAACCTCATTGGGAGACGTCGACAACGACGGATATGACGACACAGGCGTCTGGCTGAGCGTAACTGATTTGGGTACCGTATATTACCTCGCAATACTGGGCGGCGGCCCGGGAGCAAGTGTGGATGAGATATCAGCCGGGAGCACGGGCGGCTTCAAGATGCTCGGCAATATCGTCTATGACGCTACGAAGTAGGATTTTTGAAATCGGAACGGTTGGATGAGAGGACAGGAGGCGGTCATGAAGATATCAAGACTCGCTTGCGTGGTCGGAGCGGCATTCGCCCTGACGCTGTTCGCTGCCTGCGGCGGCGGCGAGCTGGGTTCGGTCGATACCGATAACGGCGGCGGAGACGGAGGCGACGACACGACCCCGGCCGGCACGTACGCCGAGTTCGACGGAAAGGCCGTCATACTCCGCTTCGACGCCCCTGTATCGCTGACGACCTCGCCATCCAGGGCCGTTGACGCCTCCAATTTCTCCATCGCGGAGGATCTGACCGGAATCCCGGTCGCCATAAACCGCATGATAATGGCAAGCGACGGCACCTGGGCGAAGTTCTTCGGCAGGACCAGGCACAGCATAAGATACAGGGTGGCCTGGAGCGGGCTTGCGTTCGCGGACGGCGCCGCAGTCCCGGACGGCGAGTATGCAGTGGATTCTCCGCCCAATCCGATGTCGCTCGTGGACGGCAAAAACGCCGACTTCCTCCTGGCCCTTATGGGAATGAGCTTCATAATAGGCGAAGAATCGCTCATACCGCCTTCCGAAGAGGACAACATCATCGACCTGATGGGCATGCTGGAGCAGATCGCGCTCACTGGAGCGGAGTCCGGGCGGTTCTACATGGACCCCTTTGACGCTGAGGGATGCAAAGTCGGCTCCCCTGCCTTCAGCATCACCATCCCTCAGTTCCAGCAGGTGGATTATCAGAAATACCTGGTTGGCCGCGTGGGAACTCCGGACGCCTGCCAGGACATCTTCACCGCGAAACCTGTAAAACCTCCCCCTGCGGAAGCGGTCTCGGTCGGGAAAACTTCCGGAGGCGGGGGTGGGGTTCCGGTTCCAGTCCCGGATCCCGGCGGGTCGGAGATCAAGGACACGCGCTGGAGCTATCTATACTTCGAGGACCCGGCCGCCGGCCCTGTGGCTGAATTCGTGGCAGATGACGACGACGACGGCGAGCTGGACTCAAGCCTCGTGATCGCGTTCCCGCTCATCCGCCCCGAGGGCAGGGTCTTCGACTTCAACGGCGACGGCGAGGCCGATCTCCCGTTTGTCATGACCACCATGGAGCAGCCCGACCTCGATGCCGGCAAGATTGAGGCCGGCTCCTCTCTGATTTTCTCTTACTACACCTACATAACGATATTCTTCGGCGGGCCGGGCAAATTCGCCGGCAGGATCTCCACGGCGGACGCGGACGTGGTGATACCGATCCAGGGATTCCCCATGTCGCAGGCGATTTACCGGCAGTGGACCGAGGGCCTCGACCTGCCCCTGGGACTGATGCAATTCCCCTACTACCCGTCGATCGGGTGGGGCAACCTCGACGGCGACATGAACCCTGAGACAGGCAAGCCGCTGAACGACATAGCGGTCGTCATCTACGACAGCTCGCTCGAGAAGAACGTGGTGAAGATATTCAAGGGCACCGTCGAGGGCGGCGTGATCGACAATCCCGATTCGGTTATCACCGCCGTGGGCAGCAGCGGGCTCTATCCAGACATGATCCAGACCGTCTTCATCGCGAACCTCGACGGCGACGCCCGCGAGGACACGGCCATGGCGCTCGACGACCTGATCGTGGGCATTACCAACGAGGTCAACCCCTCGGTGCCTGTAAAGGCGATACTCCCGGAGTACGACCCGGCCGAGGTGCACATATTGTCAGGCCGCAGCCCCTGGCCGGCCAGCCTCTCGCTAGTGCCGCTCAGCGAAGCGGAGGAGGACCTGCACGCGAAGATTTCAGCCGAGAGGACCGGGGACGGATACGCAATATTCAACATGTTCAACATCATCGCCGACGACTACAACAACGACGGCCGCGCAGATCTCGTCGTGGGCGCCCCGATGATGCTCCCGGCTACGGTGGAGGTCGGGGACGACATCTACAGAATCTACCGCGGAAAGGTCTACCTCTACCTGGGCGAGGAAGGGATGGGATCGAGCAAATTATGGGACGACAGGGGCGCGGAACAGGCCAACGCGATCTTCACAGGCGCCGCATCGCCAAAGCTGTTCGAAAACGACCAGATGCTGGGCGCCCTCATGTTCACGCCAGGGGACATGTTCAACGACGGACAGCCTGAACTGCTCATCGCAGCTGTCCGAAGCGGCAGCCGTCTGCTCGAAATGGGCGCCGCGATATACGTCTTCGACATCGGCGACGAGCTGCTGCGGGCATACGGCCCTGGAGACGCCTTCTCCGCGCTCACTTTAACCATGGGCGGAGTATGGTGAGCCGATGAGGAGCAAAAAACAAGGCCCTGCTCAGCAGGGCCTTTTCTTTGCTTCTCAGCTTCTCAGCTTCTCAGCCTCTCAGCTTCTCAGCCTCTCAGCTTCTCAGCCTCTCAGCCTCTCATCCCTTGATTTTTCTCAGCGTTATCACCAGCCCCCGCCTGTGCTCGCGGCGGGCCTTCACTTCGTAGCGGTCCTGCGCAAGCCCTGCCACGTCCGCGACCATGGCCTCGTCGGAGGCGCTCATCCTGCCCTGGAACTCGAGGTGCTGCTGGCTCATGACCGTGGGCACCATGAGCGATACGTACGGGAGCGAGCGCAGGTTCTTCTCGATGACCCTCACGTCGGCCGCGCTGCGCGTGCCGAGGATAATGATCGCGAACCCCGACTCCTCCGCCCGCGCGGATGCGGCCCCTCCTTGCTCCCCCGCCAGCGCGCAGAGAGAGGATGCGATGACAAACAGTGCAAGTGAGACCGCCGCGGCCCGCTTCATAGGTAGTTTTCGAGGGGGGTGAGCGACTCTATGCGCTCGATCTCGATCATCGCGCGGTCCTCTCCGTCGGCGATCACGATCTGGCCGCCGTCGAGGTCCACGCTCTCCAAGACCCCCGAGTAGACGATGCCGAAGGCTATGACCTCGACCTTCTTGCCCTTGGAGTCCATGAGCCCGCGGAGCAGGCCGTCCTCCTCGATCGAGAACTCGAGATCGAAACCGCCCGCCGGTTTCCTGCGCCCCCTGGCCTTCTTCTTCGCCATGCCCCCGCCTTTATAACCAATCCGCCCCCCGGTCAACACGTCTTATCCCCTGCGCCGATTTGCCATAAAGAGCTCTGCAGACAGAGCGGATCGGTGCGCTCTTCTCGCTACGCTCGTCGCCTCAAGCGCCGGCTCCTCGCTGGGCCACGTCGGCCGGATCATAACAGGCTACGGCACCCGGCCTCCGTGAGCCCCGCTGCGAAGAGCGCACCGATCCGCTCCGTCAAATCGGCACTATTCAGCCTCTCATGCGTTCGGCAGCGATTCCGGCCCTTTCCGGAGGAGACATCAAGGCGCTCCTCCCGAGCACTCAAGGCATTGAGTGCTCGGGATGCGAGACCGAGCGTATGAGGATGCGAAAAGATCGCTGGTTTCACGAGTTAGAGGCTGACAGGGGAAGACACCTAACTCGTACCGACAGCATGGGCTAAAATGCCAGGAAACCAGCGATCTTTTCGCGACGAGTAGCGAGGCGAGCGCGCCAGTCGACGAGGAAAGGGCCGGAAGCGCTGCACCCCGTCCCGCTCCGTCTGCCTCACTCAGTGTAAAAGTGCGCCGAGTTCGAGGGCGAGCGGCATGCTGCAGAGCTCCTCGACCGCCATCCTCGGCTCCAGCCCCTCGTAGAGGATTCGATACATCGCGTCGCAGATGGGGATGTTGAGGCCGTGCTTCGCGGCGAGCCTGTGGACCGCCTCAGCGGTGGGCAGCCCCTCCACGGCCATGCGCATGCCGCGCCTGAGGTCGGAAAGCGCCCTGCCCCGGCCGAGGTCGAAGCCGAGGGTGTGGTTGCGCGAGAGGTTCGCGGTGCAGGTGAGCACGAGGTCTCCGATGCCGGAGAGCCCCGCGAAGGTGATGGGATTGGCGCCGAGCGCTTGCCCGATCTTTATCATCTCGTAGAGGCCGCGCGTGATGATCGCGGCGCGAGTGTTGTGGCCGAGGGCGAGTCCGTCTGAGACCCCGGCCGCGATGGCGATGACGTTCTTGACCGCGCCGCCCACCTCCACGCCTATCACGTCGTCGCCGGTGAATGTGAGGAACGCGTGCGTGCGGAAGATCTCCTGGACGCGCGCCGTGACGCCCGCGTCGGTCCCCGCGACGACCACCGAGGTGGGAAGGCCCCTCGCGACCTCGGCGGCGAACGACGGGCCCGAGAGCACCACGCGGTTTTTCGCCGGATGCGACGGAAGGCAGTCGGCGAGCACCTGGCTCATGAGCTTCAGTCCCTCCGCCTCGATGCCCTTGGTGCAGCTTACCACCAGGGCGTCATCCGGCAGCTCGGAGGCAAGGGCCTGCCAGATCCTGCGCAGCGCGTGCGAGGGCACCGCCGAGACGACCACAGAGGCGCCTGCCACAGCGCCCTCCAGTCGGTCGGTGGCTGCGATGCCCTCGGGCAGCGTCACCTCTGCGAGATAGAGGGGGTTTCGGCGCTTTCGGTTTATCCCCTCCGCGACCTCGGGCTCGTGCGCCCAGAGCGCGACATCGAGGCCCTTCTCAGCGAGCAACTTCGCCAGGGCCGTCCCCCAGGAGCCTGCGCCGATGACCGTTACCCTTTCACCCATGGTGCCGTAAATATCGGTTTTTACAGCCTTTGCAACCGCAAATTACCAGAAACAAGCTGATAGTTTCTGGTAAAAGAATACCAGTAACAAGCTGATAGTTTCTGGTCGAAGAAGTCACGCAACTTATTTGGAGGCATGCCGATACATGGGGTGAAAACGGTTGCACCCAAAAATACCTTCGCCGATAATGAGGGCCAAATGGAAGAGAGACGCCGCCATCAGAGATTGGGGATCGAGCTCCCGGTGATACTCAGGCACAGGGGCCGGATCATCCCTGCCACGGCCCTCAACATAAGCTGCGGCGGCATGTACATCAGGGCGGATCAGCAGTGCATCTCCAACAACAGGCCGATCGAGGTGATCTTCGACCTCTCAGACAAGGACCGCGACGTCGCCATGCGCGGCAACATAACCCGCGTGGAGGAGAGCGGAACCGAGACCGGCATCGGGATCCGGTTCACGAACCTCTTCTCCCTCTCGCACAAGGCGATCGAGCGATTCCTCAAGACCCGTTCCAATTGATTTGTCCTTTTATTACAAACTGTTAGACATCAGACCGCCCCTTATCCATCAGCCCGGTAAAAAGCATAATATATAGCAACTAATTTCCCCTCCTGCCGATAAAAGCTTGTCGGCGCTTTCTGATGGATGGAGGGAAAATTGGCGCACCCGGTGGAAATGAGAAAAGCGACGGTGCTCGACCTGCTCAGGGAGATAGAGCCGCTCGAGGACAAGTGGCGCAATGTGGTCGCCCTCGCGCGCGGGAACGAGGATTCCTACGACAACGCCGTGAGCGCCCTCTTCAATGACATCTTCCCCAGCGGGGCGGGCGCCGGGCGCTCGATCTTCCCGCTGCTGTTTTCAGACGGCATATCCGCCGAGGCGATAACCAGATCGTTTGAAGACATCCTCAGGGCAGACCGCGACCTCCTGTGGCTCGAGGACCTCCCGACCGGCGGATTCGTGGCCCACACCCCGCACGGCCGCATGATCATCGGCGCCGACAGGCACCAGCTCGAAGAGGACGAGATCGACTCCGCCGCGCTCGCGGTGTTCACAGTTTCATCGGCCATGCGCACCAATGCGCCGCTGCTCGCCCATCTCGACTTCAAGGCCGTCGTCGAAGGCGATGAGTTCCCCTTCGACGACGAGGCGACCACCGCCGACGGCGCGTTGAGGGTGGAGCGCGTCAACAACTACGAGGTGATGATCGAGGGCTATGGCAGCAAGCTGTGGTCCGTTTCGCTGATCGAGCAGTTCAGCAGGAGGGTGGCGGCCACCACAAACGCGGCGGACTACCTCCAGGCATGGGAGAGCCTCTCCTCCGACCTATATCTCATGGCGGAGAAACTGTTGTTCAGGCTGGAGCGCGCATTCCTGAGGCCGGAGGGGATCGACAATGCCTCGACGGCGAGGTCAGTGGGCTTGGACGCCATGCCGCTGAAAGCGCTCTTCGGCGCATTCAAGGGATTTCGAAAAAACGAGGCGCTCGGCGGCAGGTGGGAGAGCGCATTCGTCGCCGGGCTCATGGACCACTTCCTGGACAGGCTCCCCTGGATTGACCTCGCCGGGAATCCGTCCGCCTTGACTGCGCTGGTCAACATCTTCAGGAACGCCGAGACGGCAGACAGCTGCCGCGGGATATTCTGCCCGCTCTCGCTCATGAGGAGCTTCGGCGCGGAACGCGAGGCGCGGCCATGGCTCGACGTCAGGGTGAGCGCCCCCCATGACGCCCTGATAACCGCGAGGAACAACAGGCATCTTAAGCGGCTGGCCGCCAGGCTCGTCTTCCTCATGGGTGCATCGTATGCGTACGACGGGTCCGCGCCTGCCTCGTCGTTGCGGCCCGTGACGCCTGCCCGCGTGGACGTGGACTGGAGGCCTGACCGGAGGACTCTCGTGGTGACCGATCTGACCGAAGGCCGCAGCGCCTTTGCGGCGCTGGGACCGGCCAGCCACGGCAGGGCGGAGCTGGACACGCTCGCTGCGAGGGTCGGCGGAAAGATAGAGTATCGTCACGGGTCGATGGTGATCGAGATCCCGTCGGGCGACGACAACCGCGACCCCGAAGGACGGGATGCCGCACCGCCGGTCCGCCCGTCGAACCTGCCCTTCGCGCCCGCATTGAGCCCTCTCGGCGCAGTCGCAAACCGGGGTCCGTTCATCCCCCCGCTCAACGGAGGGGCCTCGTTGATGATGGGCCTGCGGGGACCGCTGAGATAGGTCAGGAAAGGTTCCTCACATCGACATCCCGTCCACCACGCGCCCCTTGAATGCGAGCATCTCCTCGCGCGTGGCGAAGTTGAGCATGAGGTGCACCAGCTCCCCAAGAAACCTGCGCCACTTGGAAGGGGGCGCACAGTAGATCGCGTCGAGCACCGCGTGGAAGAGGAAGTCGTCACCGCGCCACGGCTTGACCGCGAGCGCCACCTCCTCGATCTCGTTGTGGTCCAGCAGGCCCCTTACGTCCTCGAAGAACCGCCTCTCCAGAACCGCGTGCACCCCGTACGCCTCCTTTAGCGAGACGTCTATCCTCCGGTGCAGATGGTCCGCGAACTCGAAGTAGCGCTCCTCGCCCTTGTTATGCGGGCCGCCCTCATCGGGCGACTTGAGCCCCGCGACATCACTGGCCAGGATGCGGATCGGCTCGCCGATGACGAGCCTCATGCGGACGTCAGACATGATCCTGGCGCTCCCCCTCGGGCAGGCGATCCCGCTCCCCTTTATGGCGACCGGGACGATGCGGACCCCCTCCCGCTCCCCTGCGGCAGCAAGCCCCATCGCCGCCTCGACCGCGATGAATGCCGCGCCCCTTTTCAGGTGCGCCCCGTCGCGCTTTATCCTCTCCGGCTCGCCCACGGTGTAATACGCGGAGTCGAGCCTCTCGCCCTCGACCCCCGTGCAAGGCGTTGCGCGCGTGCCCTGGGGATAGATGCCGAGCATCGCCCCCTCGTCCACCATCTTCCCGGTCGCCTGCCACACCACGCCCCTGGCCCTTGCGGGCGATGAACGCCCTCTCCGCTCAACGAAGATCATGCCGAGCGCCTCCGCGGCCCTGCCGATGCCAAGTAGCCGGTAGTAGAGGGGGTTGTCGCGGAAGTGGTCCTTCGCAATGAGAAACGACGGGACACAGCCCTTTCTTGGGCCGCCGGGCTGAGCGGCCATGGACGCCGGCACCAGCGGGGCCAGCGCGAAATCCACGAAGCTCGCGTGTGTGTAGAGAAGCATCTGCGGCCCGGCGTGCGCGGCGAGCCTGTCCGCGCCCTCGACCGAGACCTCGGCGCGCATGAGCTGTGCGAGCCTCGAGGCCCAGACGAGCGCCATCGCGTCCGCGAACCTGGCGAGCCACCTTTGGTTCTTCATGTCGCCGCACGACACGAGGAGTTTCGCCAGCCACGCGGTGCTCCACGCGCCGCACGCGAGCGTCGGCCACCGGAGCCTCGCTCCCTTTCCGTGGTTTCGGAAATCGAGGTGCGCGGGGTCTATCACCCTGGCCGGGGATTGGGGCAGCCTGTGCCTGATCGCGCCCGACACGCAAAAGAGGTGGTCGAAGAACTCCTGCGGGTGGACCGTCGGGTTTCGGCTCGCGAACTCGGCCAGGGCCATGTGCCCCTGCCTGCGGAAGTGGCGCTGGGCCCAGCCCGCCGACATGAGCGCCAGGGCCGCGGCCGCGACAGCGGCGTGCTCCGGGCTCGCCAGCTCCAGCGCCAGGAACAGGTGCCAGAGGAACCCGCCCGCGAGATACGCGGTCGCCAACGTGTCCCTCGGGATGAAGACCGCGTGCTCCCACAGGCCGAAGAGGCGGTTGACGCGCATGAGGGCGCTGCCGCCGCCCTCGAAGGCCATTCCCGCCACACGAAAAAGCGGCACGAGATAGAGCGCCGCAAACACCGGCACGAACCACCATCGCACGCGCCACAACGCCTCTGCCGCACCCTGCCAGTCCATGCCCTAGCCTTTCCCCCGGTTTCGGCCGGCCGATGGCGCAGAATGGCCGGCGCCGCCCTTGAGCTCGTACCTGAAGAGGAGCTCCACCGGTCTTTTGCCGATGTGGAAGGTCTCCTGCCCCAGCCTCTTGGATATGCGGGAGTAGACCGACTCCGCGGCCCCCGGCTGGGCCTCGTAGATCGCGGTGATGCTGCCTGCGTCGAGGTCCGCGGTCACCATGTCGATAGGGAACCTCACCAGCGATTTCACGTAGCGCTCCACCTGCTCCACTAGGTGCCTGCCCTTCATCAGGCCGAAGCGCTTTCTCACGAGCGGGTAGTTGGTGATGGCGATGTCGCACCTGAAGGTGCGCTGGCCGAGAAGGGCCTGCCTGGCCACGTCCCTCGTCGAGGGGAGCACTATCTTGAACAGGGTCCTGTTCCCGCCCGGCAGCTCCGCCCAGAGCCTTCCGTGCTGCGCCATCACCCTCTCCCTCAGGGCGGCGAGCGAGACGCCGGTCTCCTGGTCCGCCCCCCCGTCGAAGATCGAGGCCATGAACGCCTTGTGGTCCACGTCCCTGATCAACCTGTCGATGGCCTCAAAGGCGATCTGAACGCCTGAGCCGCTGTGCATGGCGAACGGGCAAAGCTGCACGGAGATCACCGATTTGCGAGGGGAACGCGAAACAAGGTGCATGAGAAGGGTGTCCATCGCAGAGGATATCCCCTCCTCGTCCACCCACACCTCCCCCAGCCCCTCTGAGGTGGAGAGCGAATATGAGACCTGGCGCGATAGAAAAGCCTGGTCGCAGCGGGCCAGCACCTTGCGCATCAGAGAGAGCGGATCCGTTGAAGAGTAGATCTCAAGGGGGGGCGGCCACTCAGGCAATTTGGCCTTAACTTGAGGTTTAGGTTTAGGCTTAGGTTTAGGCTTAGGTTTAGGCTTAAGTTTAGGCTTAGGCTTAGGCTTAGGCTTAACCTTAGCCTTAGCCTTAGCCTTAGCCTTAACCTTAACCTTGATTTTTTTACCCCCCATGGCCATTGAATAGTCCTTCTATTATAATATTCTTATAAATACAAGACGATCGGGCAGGGCAAAGCGCCGTTGACAGTACCTGCCGTTTAAACTAGACCTCACGCACTTGAAAAGATGCGTCTCTCTTTTGTCGGGGTGTAGCTCAGCTTGGTTTAGAGCGCACGGTTCGGGACCGTGAGGTCGGAGGTTCAAATCCTCTCACCCCGACCAAGGGGAGATGTTTTTATTTTTCATGGACAGTGATTTTTCCGCATGATAGTTGCGCGCCATCATGAAAAAGATCGAGGCGATCATAAAGCCGTTCAAGCTCGACGAGGTGAGGGAGGCGATCCAGGAGCTGGGCGTCCAGGGCATGACCGTCACCGAGGTGAAGGGCTTCGGCAGGCAGAAGGGGCACACGGAAGTATATCGGGGCGCGGAGTACGTCGTTGACTTTCTCCCTAAAATCAAGATAGAGGTCATCGTCCCCGAGGAAAAGGCGGCCGAGGTCGCCTCGGTCATCCAGAAGCGGACGCACACGGGACGGATCGGCGACGGAAAGATCTTTATCAGCACAATCGACGACGCAGTGAGGATTCGGACCGGCGAGACCGGCGAATCGGCCCTTTAGTCCTTTTTTTTTTCTAAAAAACCGGACGTTCTTTATAACCTTTCTCAGGAGGGCAGATGCCTATATCCAGGACGCTGAAGATGATCGAGGAGAACAGGGCGAAGATGGTGGACTTCAAGTTCGTGGACTTCCCGGGGGTCTGGCAGCACTTCTCGGTGCCGGTCACCGAGCTGGACGAGAACTCGTTCGATGACGGCTTCGGCTTCGACGGCTCCTCGATGAGGGGCTGGCAGCCGATCCACGCCTCGGACATGCTCATCATCCCGGACCCTGCGACCGCTGTCATGGACCCGTTCATGAACCACTCCACCCTGTCGATGATCTGCAACATCGTGGACCCCATAACAAAGGAGCCGTACACCCGCGATCCGAGGCACATAGCCCGGAAGGCAGAGGCGTACCTCCGCTCCACGGGCATCGCGGACACATCGTTCTTCGGGCCCGAGGCCGAGTTCTTCATCTTCGACCACATAGCGTTCGACCAGACCACCAACGAGGGCTTCTACCGCATCGACTCGGAGGAGGGGCGCTGGAACAGCGGGACCGACCACGAGAAAAACCTGGGCTACAAGCCCCGCTACAAGGAGGGCTACTTCCCTGTTTCCCCCACCGACAGCCAGCACGACCTGCGCACCGAGATGGTGCTGGAGATGGAGAAGGTGGGGATCCAGGTCGAATGCCAGCACCACGAGGTGGCCACCGCGGGCCAGGCCGAGATCGATATGCGGTTCGCCCCGCTGGTGGAGATGGGCGACAAGCTGCTGTGGTTCAAGTACATCGTGAAAAACGTGGCCCGCAGGAACCAGAAGACAGTGACATTCATGCCCAAGCCGCTCTTCGAGGACAACGGCAGCGGCATGCACATCCACGTATCCCTCTGGAAGGGGGGCAAGCCGCTGTTCGCCGGCGACCGCTACGGCGGGCTCTCCGAGACCGCAATGCACTTCATGGGCGGGATGCTGAAGCACGCCAGGGCGCTCTCGGCGATCTGCAACCCGACGACCAACTCCTACCGCCGCCTGGTCCCCGGCTTCGAGGCGCCGATCAACCTGGCCTATTCGAGCCGCAACCGCTCCGCCTCGTTCAGGATCCCCATGTACTCCTCCAGCCCCAAGGCCAAGCGGATCGAGTACCGAACCCCCGATCCGTCGTGCAACGGCTACCTCGCGTTCGCCGCCATCCTCATGGCGGGGCTGGACGGGATACAGAACCGCGTGGACCCGGGAAAGCCGCTCGACAAGAACATCTACAAGCTCTCCCCAGAGGAGCTCAAGGACGTGGGCCGCGCGCCGGCCTCGCTCGAGGAGGCGCTGGACGCGCTGGAACAGGACCACGCGTTCCTGCTCGCGGGCGACGTGTTCACGCAGGACGCCATCGACACCTGGATCTCCTACAAGCGCGAGCACGAGGTGAACCAGATGAGGCTTCGGCCCGTGCCCATGGAGTTCAGTCTGTATTACGATATATAAATCAGGTTGAGGTTGAGGTTGAGCACCACTTAGCCTAAGCCTTAACCTCAGCCTTGTTGTACATAGAATCGGGCCCCGGTTCCGCAAGGAGCCGGGGCCCTTTTTCGGGGTCGGTGAAATAAGGCTTCACCGAATCGATGTCTCGGTCCTTTTCCTCCAAGCCATGGCGCACAGCGCAAGCGCCGCTGCGATAACCAATGCCGCAGGGCTTCCCGCGCCCGAGGCCGAGGCGATCATCTCGCATCCGCCGCTTCCCCCGTCTCCGGAGGGGATGGAGACCGATCCCTGCGCCGCGAAGCTGCCCGAGGCGGTCCCGTTGACCGCAAGCTCCATGGACTTGAGCAGGTCGAGCTTGCCGGCCCCCCACCTGTCGTTGGGCACGCCCCCGGTGAATGAGTCGGCGTACGCTCCCTGCGTGAGGAACGCCTCCACGTCCGTTTGCGTGAAGTTCGGGTTGTGCTGGAACATGAGCGCGACGGCGCCGCTCACGAACGGCGCGGCCATGGAGGTCCCGGCCTGCATATAATGTTTCCCGTCCGCGGTGATGACCTGGCTCGAGACGCCGGCGCTCGCGGAGAGCGCGGACGCCACCATGCCGCCCGGGGCGGCCAGCTCGGGCTTCTGCCCCGTGAACGCCGGGTCCGCGGTGGGGCCCGAGCTAGAGAAGTTGAGTATGTCGCCGAGCTCCTGGCCGTTGAATACCCATGTCAGGGAGTCCGCCTCCCAGCGCGTCCGGGTGGCGTACGCCGCGACCGCTATGACCTCAGGGGATGTGGCAGGTATCGCGATGCTCTTGATGCGGTCGCCGGGGACGTAGTCGTAGGCGCCGCCCTTGTTCCCCTCGATCGCGGTGAACTCCATCGTCCGCGCCGGCTTGTCGGGGAAGAGCCAGGCGTCGAATCCGCCTGTTCCCTTGACCACCAGGTCGAACGAGTATGCCAGCGGGTTCTCCACCTCAGTGGACAGCTGAATCCTTATCCCCACGTGCGGCTTGCCGTTTAGCGGCGAGCTCTTCTCCGTCGCGTTGATGAGATACTTTATCTTCCCGCTGTAGAACGAGCCGGAGATCTTGTCGCCCGGTCTCGCCATATAGGAGCGCTGCGCCGGGTCTCTGGAAGGGGTGCCGTTGTGTATCGCGAGCCCCACCGCAATGTCGGAGCCCTTGGCACCCCACAGGTCGATGTAGTAGAGGCGGTCGCCGGTCTTCTGCCTTATCACGAAATTCGACGCGAGTTCCCTGCCGGCAGGGTCGAACCCGGCGTGTATCCCGGTGTAGCTGCGGTCCGAGTTGTGCTCGTTGCCGGCGGCCGCCACGAGGGCGCGGCCAGCCTGGCCCTGTGCAAGGCCTGCGAGGCACTGCTCGAAGAGCGACGTCCCGTCGTGCGCGCCCAGGTGCGTGCCGAGGCTCATGTTGACGACCGCCGGAACGCCGTACTTCGCCGCCTTGGCGAAGACGTAGTATGCCGCCTCGCAGATCTTGGTGGAGAACAGGGTGTCGGCGTAGCCCGACTCGAGGTCGAGCTTCGCGTCGTACTTCACCACGACGATGTTGGCGTCGGGGGCCACGCCCCGATACTGGCCGTGCCTGCCCGCCGCGATCCCCGCCACGTGCGTGCCGTGGCCGTCCGCGTCGGTGAGGGCGCAGGTGCCGCTGGAAATCTTCTCATGCTCGCACTCGCTGCCGTAGCTGTTCGCTATCTCCGCCGGCGGGGGGCCGCCGCTGCGGCCCTGGTCCCATATGGCGAGCACGCGGCTGCGCCCCTCGGAATCCAGAAAATCCGGGTGAGAATAATCGACGCCCGTGTCCACGATGCCGATGACGATCCCTTCGCCGGTGTATCCGGCCGGCAGCCCCATGCCGGCGCTCACCTCCGGCAGGCCTATCTCGGCGCCCGCGAGGTCGCTCGATAAACCGACCGGCTTGGCCGCCTCGATGAAGACCACGTCTTCCGATCCTGCGAGGTCCTCAAGGCCCGACGCCTGAATGGAAGCGGTGATCACGGAACCGGAGGTCACGCGGACGCTGCCGCCGAGCGAAGATATCAGATCCGCCGCCGCGCCGACATCGGAGGCCTTTACAAAGACCTCCACCGGCGGATCATCGGCGGGCTTCGGAAGGGGGGCGCTTATGGAAAGCGCCTTGAAATCGGGATCGGCGGACGAGCTGTCCAGATAGGGGTCTATCTTGGGGTTTGCGTGGAGCGCCGATGCCGAGAGGACCACGAACAGAAGCGCTGCGGCTGAAAAAGCACGCCTTATCACCAGGACCCCGATTCTCTCCCCCACTCAATTTCTTTATCGGCAGGCGCAGGGATTTGTTGCCCTGAAAATTCTGTTTTCTAAAAAAATAAAAAACGCCCGTAAATACACATGGTTCCTGGGGGCCTCTCAGGCGCCAAAGACACCTTTCAGGAGGGCTGTGCCGACAAAGCCGCGCCGCCCTTTGCCATCACGGCCTTGTGATGGGGCGAGCGCAGCCTCAGCGCGACCACGCCGGCGGCCAGGCACGCTACCCCAGCAGGTATGAACGCCCACATCCAGACCCTGGCGTCGCCCATCGCGCCGCCGAGCAGCGGCCCGACAAGCCCCCCAAGGCCGTAGGACATGAATATCCAAGGGTAGTTCGTGCCCACGCTCCTGTTGCCGAAGAAGTCGGCGGTCGCCGCAGGGAAGAGTGCGAAGTTGCCGCCGAAGTTGAAGCCGACGATCGCAGAGCCTATGTAGAGCCCCGTCTCCGTGCCGCCGGTGTAATAGAAAGCGATCATCGTGACGCCCTGCAAAAGGCTCATGGCCGCGATAGACGCCCTGCGCCCGATCTTGTCTGAGATGAAGCCCCATGCCACACGGCCGAGGCCGTTCATCAGGGCGTAGAACAGGCCCATCGCCGTGCCGGTGATCACACCGGCGCGGAGATCGTCCACCCCTCTCGCTGCGAGCGCTTCCATTCCGAATAGCTTGATCACCCCTATCACCATGAGGCCTGCAGTGGCACCCACCGCAAAGATGAAGAACAGACCCCAGAACTGCGAGGTGCGGACCATCTCGGAGACGGTGAAGTCTATCCCGCCGGTCAGCGCGGCCCTTGAATCGGTCGGCGGCGTCCAGCCTTCGGGCCTGAACCCATCGGGGGGATTGACGAGCATCGTCGATCCGAGCGCCACGATCGCCGCAAAGAGTATGCCGTAGAGGATGAATATCTGATTGACCGAAAGGCCGTCACCGAACAGCCCCGCCCATCCGGGCGTGAGGTTCAGCGGCCCGAACTCGAAACCGCTCGTGAGCTTGATCCAGATCAGGGCGCCGAACCCGAAACCCGCGACCGCAAGCCCGGTGATGAGCCCCTTCTTGTCAGGGAACCACTTCACGAGCGCGGCGATCGGGCAGACATAGCCCAGGCCTATTCCGGCGCCGCCGAGGAGGCCGATCCCAATGAGCATCCCGTAGAAGCTTGCCCCCGAAAGCCCGGCCATGACGTAGCCTGCGCCCAGGACGAGGCCTCCGACCAGCGCCACCCTGCGGGGGCCTACCTTCGCCTGCCACTTCCCGGCGATCAGGGCCATGACGACCGCGAACGAGAGCAGCCCCAGCGAGAAGATCGCCTGCGTCTGGGTCCTGTTGAAATCGTAAGGCGGAAGCGTCAGGTGCTTGGTAAATGCCGACCACGCGTAGATCGCTCCCAGGCACAGCTGCACCAGCATGGCGCCGACCACCACGAGCCATCTCCTCTTTTCCATCTGCATGCTCCTTTCAGCGTAGGGGTCCGGATTTGGGCGGCAACTGTTATATTTCGCCGGGTTTCGTGTCAATAGCCTCGCCCGGGGAATCGCTCAATTTCCGTTGCAAGCGGCGCCGGCATGGTCTAACCTTCCGCGATCTTTGAACAAATCATTCGCCCGAAACGCTGGGGAGGAAAATCATGAAGAGATTTCTGTTGTTTGCGTTGGCGGCATGCCTAGCGCTTTCCGCTTGCTCCGGTACCGGCCCGCAGCCTCAGAGCGACAGGTCGCCCGCAGCGACGATAAACGGCGAGACCATCACCATGGGAGAGCTGAACACCGCCTCGAAGGACCAGCTCATGAGGGTCGAGACGCAGATATTCCAGATCAAGAAGACGGTGCTCGACAGCCTGATCGAGGAGAAGATCATCGCCCTGGAGGCCAAGAAGAAGGGGCTTTCAGCCGACGAGTTCATAAGGCAGGAGATAGAGGCCAAGGTGAACCGCCCGACCGACGAGGAGGTGAAGGCCCTCTACGACGCCCGCAAGGGCGCCATGAAACAGCCGTTCGACGAGGTGAAGGACCAGATACGCGACTACCTCGTAGGCAACCGAATGGCGCGCGCCCGCGCGGAGCTTCTCGCGAGGCTGCGCTCCGACGCGAACGTGAAGGTGCTGCTCAGCCCGCCCAGGGTGGAGGTGGAGTTCGCCGGCGCCCCCGAGACGGGCAGCGGCAAGATCACCATCGTGGAGTTCTCCGACTACCAGTGCCCGTTCTCGCAGAGGGTGAGGCCCACCGTCTGGAAACTGCTCGAGGAGTACGACGGCAAGATCAGGTACGTCTTCATGGACTTCCCTCTCTCATTTCACAAGGACGCGAAGAAGGCCCACGAGGCCGCCCGCTGCGCGGGGGATCAGGGCAAATACTTCGACTTCAACAAAAAGATATTCGACAACCAGAGCAGGATGTCCGTGGCGGACATGAAGAGCCTCGCGAAGGACCTCGGGCTCGACGCCGGCGCCTTCGGCGAGTGCCTCGAAAGCGGAGCGCACGCGGCCGAGGTGGAGAAATCGGTCGCGCAGGGCATGCAGGCCGGAGTGAACGGGACGCCGACCTTCTTCATCAACGGTATACTTCTGTCCGGAGCCCAGCCCTACGGATCGTTCAAGGAGATAATTGAAACAGAGTTGAGTCGATAATTGAAGGTTTAGGTTTAGGTTTAGGTTAAGGTTTAGGTTAAGTTATAAGGTCACTCAACCTAAACCTCAGCCTCAGCCTGGTTTTATTTTATGCTCGATCCCAAATTCATACGCGAGAACCTCGACGCCGTCAGGGCCAACTGCCTGGCGAGAAACGCGAGGGTCGATCTGGACCGCTTCACCTCGCTCGACGAGGGGCGCAGGCAGGCGATCACGCGCCTCGAGGAGATGCGTCGAGCGCTCAACGACCTCTCGTCCAGAATGAAGGGCGGGATGGAGAAGCCCGAGCGCGAGAGGCTCATCGCGGAGGGCAAATCGCAGAAGGCCGAGATCCAGGACGCGGAGGCGCAGGTCGCGCAGATCGAAGCGGAGTTCGACTCGCTCATGCGATCGATCCCCAACATGACGCACCCGGACGCGCCTGTGGCCGCAACCGAAGAGGGCAACCGCGAGATCCGCAGGCACGGGGAGCCCCGAAAGTTCGGCTTCAGGCCTCTCGACCACCTCGAGCTCGGCGCAAGGCTGGATCTCATCGACTTCGAGACCGGCGCCAAGGTCGCGGGCCAGAAGTTCTACTACCTGAAGAACGAGGCGGTGCTGCTGGAGCAGGCGCTCATCAACTTCTCGCTCCAGAGGCTTGTCAAGGCCGGCTTCGTGCCGGTGGCGACGCCGGACATGGCGCGCGAGTCGATCCTCGACGGCATAGGCTTCAACCCGCGCGGCGAGGAGACCCAGATCTACTCGGTGGCGAACACCGACCTCTGCCTCATCGCCACCGCGGAGATCACCCTCGGCGGGATGCTCTCCGACACGGTGCTCGACGAGGCGAATCTCCCGCTCCGCTACGCGGGGGTCTCGCACTGCTTCCGCACCGAGGCCGGCGCCGCGGGCCGCGAGTCCAAGGGGCTCTACCGCGTGCACCAGTTCTCCAAGGTCGAGATGTTCGCCTTCACGACACCGGAGGAATCGGAACGCACGCACGAGGAGTTCGTGCGGATGGAGGAGGACCTCTTCCAGGCGATGGGCATCCCCTACCGCGTCATGGACATCTGCACCGGCGACCTCGGCGGGCCGGCGTACCGCAAATACGACCTGGAGGCGTGGATGCCCGGACGCGGCGAGGGCGGGGAGTTCGGCGAGGTGACATCCACCTCCAACTGCACCGACTACCAGGCCCGCAGGCTCGGCATCCGCTTCAGGCGAGAGGGGGAGAAGAGGCCGATTCACGTGCACATGGTCAACGGCACCGCGGTCGCGATAAGCCGCGCCCTCATCGCCATACTCGAGAACTATCAGGAGGCCGACGGCTCGGTGACCGTGCCCGAGGCGCTTGTGCCGCATATGGCGGGTGTGAAGAAGATATGCAGAAGCTAGAGGCTAGATGCTAGAATTGAGATGCCAGAGCCTAAGACACCTGTTTTTATCTGGCTTCTAGCGTCTGGCTTCTAGCTTCTCAAGGGGTTCTCAGATGAAATTCACAGTGAAGATAGTCGAGGCGACGAGCCCGTACGACCTCGAGGAGCGCATAAACGACGCTATCAACTCGCCGGACGTGCGGGGGTTCGCGGTGCAGGACGTCAAGACCGAGGTGACCCAGATGCCGGGCGCCAAGGTGTCGCGCGGCGGCATGTTCTACCTGGCTTCCATACTGTTCAGGAAGGACTGAGCCTCCTCGTCACAAGGCCCAGCTCCTCGAGATTTTCAACGAACATCCGCTCCCACCACCCGCTCCTCTCCAATCCTTTGCGATCGAACTCTTTCGCCAGCCTCGCCTCGAACGCCTCCCGGTTCACCGCGCTCCCGCGGAAGATCGACCTGAGGACAGACAGCGCGATGTTGAACCGATGCCTGCTCCTGCAGCTCTTCGAAATCCGCTCGAGCCGCTCCATGAGAGGAAAGCCCTTTAGAAACTCAACGTCCACGCGAAGACGATAGAAGTCCTTGGCCGCGTTGGTGGCCTGATCGACGCCCAGCTCGAGCGGGATGCTGCGTCGGACATATCTTGCCACCCTGTCCACGCTCGTCACGCGCCTCTTCTTGGCGGATATCACGAAGGCGTCCTCCGCATCGGGCACGGCCGCAATCCTGCGGTAAAAGTCGTAGTACCTCTGCACCCTGAGGACCCTCGTGTAGACATCGGGCTTCCTCTCGTCGAACAGGTAGTTGAAGAGAAGCAGGTCTTCGATGTTCGAGATGTACAGCGCCCCCAGCCTCTCCCCCCTTCTCCTCATATCCGCTTCCACGATATCGAGGCCCCCTTCGATCATGTCGCCGGACACGCCCGTGATCCTCCCCTCCAGAAAGACATCCCTCTGCCTCATGAACGATGCATCGCTGGACAGCGCGCCTCCGCGTCCCTGCGGGTCGTGCCTCATGAGGGCTGCGGCCGGATTCATCTCCTCGCCCGTTGACCTGCGATGCCGATAAAAGGCCTTGTCCAGCTTCGCCATCCATTCCATGAGCACGCCCTTGAGGGAATGGACGCCCGAGGTCCTGGCGCTTATCGTGAAGGTGGACGCTATGGCGGACACGACGGAGCGCGCAAACGATGCGTCGAAGGGCATCGACTGCACTATGTCGACTATGTCCTCTGCGGAAAAGCCCTCCGCGTTGATCGTCCTCTGCAGCGGCCTGCCCAGTATGAGCGACAGAAACTCGATGCGGGACCCTGCCATGCAGAGCCATGCGCCGTAGATGGGGGTGAAGCCCAGCGGTATGGCCGCCTTCCTGTCCACGACATAGGCATGCGACGCGTTCTGCCATGCCGCATAGGTGACCGGCACGCACCTGCCCACACCCACGAAAGCGCCTCCATTGTCTTTGATGCTGCCTATGGCCGAAGTGTAACCCCGCTCGTTGGTGAGGAAAAAATCGACCTTTGAGCTGGAGTCGCTGCCCGCGGAGATCATCGGTTTCGACCTGTCGAAATACCCCTCCATCACGTGTTTCAGAGACTGCGCGTCCGCGCGCCACCGTCCGAACGCGCGCTCGGGATACGCCCCCTGCTCGCGCAGCCTTTCCGCATGCGCAGTCGAATCCAGGATGTGCGGAGACCTGAGTAACGGCATGGAGGGAATGGGCCCGAAGCCGAGGGTCGGCTGTGACAAAGGCGCGGCAGCCGGGATCTGAGGGTTGAACCTGTTCATTCGCCCGCCCCTTTTACGACTCCCATCCCGATGAGTATCCTGATCACGGATGAACGCTCCCAATCCGTAAGTCCCCTGAAATACCCTGACCTGTCAAGCAGCGCACGGCACGCCTCTTTCTGCCCGTAGGGGCTCCCCCTCCATCCCCTCCTCAGCGCGGCCGGGATCTCGGCCAGATCGGGCCTCTTTGCAAGATGCCCCTCGAGGAACTTGAGCCTCTGGCGGATCGGCTCGCGGCCCGCCCTGGCCGCCTCCCTGCGCAGCCTGTAGACCAGGCGCGCGGAACGCCCGGCATCGGCGGGCGGCATGTCGGGAGGCATTGAGTCGCCGAGATATCCGACGAGGCCGTGGACCGAGGTGGGGTAACAGCCCTTCGCGGATACGAGCAGCGACTCCTCGGGATAGTCGAAGCCGCGCAGCCTGCCGTAAAGAGCGGCCACCCCCTCTGCGAACCTCTGGGCCTTCGCGCCGTCGCGCCTGCCCTCCTCGTCCTCC
Source organism: Pseudomonadota bacterium (assembly GCA_016927275.1). NCBI lineage: Bacteria > Pseudomonadati > Pseudomonadota > Pseudomonadota bacterium. Next base: position 14,756 of record JAFGMW010000116.1, on the reverse strand, counting down.
TCCACGTCGTCGAAGAGCCAGTCCTCGAGGTTGGACAGATACATCACGCCAAGGCGGTCGCCGGACTCCGAGACGCGGGACATCACCGCATCGAGCCCCGCGGCCTGTATCGGGGAGGCGACCCCCGTGATCCTGCCCTCTATGAAGAGCGACCTCTCCCTCCGGAGCTGCTCCTCGCTAGTCAGCGGCCCTCCGCGGCCGGCCGAGTCCTTCGCCTTCATGAGCGCCACCGGGTTGAACAGGCTGTAAAACGAGGCGTTGGATCGGAGGATCGAATTCCTGATGCGGTCGACGAGGCCTGAGGCCTCGTGCTCGAGCGATCCGGCGTCGAGGTAAGGCGCGGCGCCGACCAGGGTCTCGGTCAGCTCCCGCTTCACCGCCGCAGCGAACGAAGGGTTGCCCGGGAGCGCGATCAGGTTCTCGATGAGCAGCCACGGAGGCCCGTCGACGAGATCTCGCCATTTCGCCGATCTCGGGACGAGCTTGCCGGTGAGCAGCGAGATGAGATCGATCCGGTCGGCAGCCATTGCGAGCATGAGCCCGTACAGCGGGATGGTGATGAAAGGGACCCTCGCGTTCGCGTCCACTGCGTATGCGTCAGCAGCGCCCTGCCATGCGGGATAGGTGAACGAGAGCATGTGGCCCACGCCGGCGTAGGCACCCCCCCTGCCGCTGATCGCCGACAACGCTGAGTGGTAGTCGATTTCGTTCGTGAAGAGGTAGTCGCTCCTCTGGTCGAAGCGGCTCCCCTCGAAGATCATCCCGCGCGACCGCCTGTAGTAGTCCCTCGCTATCTCGCGGTGGCCCGCCTCGCTGAAGGTCCAGCCGCGGCCGTCCCTCAACGGAAATCCGCCGCACAGCATGACGCGCGCGCGCGCCTCGGTGAGGCCGGCGGCCCCTTCGAAAACTCCGCCCGCGGGCGACGGCCGCTCCGCGGAAACTGGCCTTATGTTCGAGAGCATCTCAGGCCTCACCCCTGAAAAGGCCGGGGAGAACGCGCTCATCCCGTTTGGGAAAGGCCACCTAACAGGGCTGGTCGATGCCATGGTCATGGTAATGTGGGACCCCTCCTTCAGGGAGTTTTATCGCCGGATGCCGCCCAAAGTTGCCTGGTTTTTTTGAATTTGATCGAAAACGGCCCGGCGGACGGATGAGGAGGACTAAGCGCCCCTGACCGCCTGGCGGAGCTCCTCCAGCGTCGTGGCGATTTCCCCGGTATGCCTCGGGGCAACGAATATCGTGTCGTCTCCCGCGACTATCCCGAGCACATTCCTGAGCCCCGCCCTGTCCAGGAACTCTGCCACGAACGAGGCGGAGCCGGCGACCGTCCTGATGGCGATCATCGTGTCGTTTGCGTCAATGGTCTGTACCAGGTCGCTGACCGACCCTGTGAACCCTGCCGAGCGGGCCTCGCCAAGCCGATAGGCGATCCTGCCGGCCGCCATGGACTTGACGGCGCCCACCCTCCTCAGGGCCCGGGAGACTGTGGACTGGTTGACCTCGAACCCCTGTCCTGCCAGCTCCTCGCAGATCTCCTCCTGCGTCCCCTCAAACCCCTCGGAGAGGAGCTTTCTCAAGGCCTCTATCATCTCCTGCCTCCTCAGATGGTCCATGTGCCCTCCTGATAAGCATAAATATGCAGATGCGGGCCCGTTATCAATCTTTTTTCTTTTCATAAATTGAAAAGATGAAGCAACTCAGCGCCCTTCTCAACCGATAATCTATATAGGACATTAATTCAATATGTTGAAATTAAAGGAGATTTTATGAGCGAGAAGACGCCCAAAGTATGCAGCATGCCGCAGATGAAGGGCATCACGGTCGCGAAGCAGGAATCGATAGTGGATATGGTGCCCGCGGACCTGAATCTGGACGGGAAAAAGGAGGAGTACTTCACCGTCACCAGAAAGATCCTGACGCTCTGCGGGGAGATGCCGAAGGAGGCGCTCTTCAATCAGGTCACAGCCCTTTTCGGGAAACAGGATTCGCACACAGATACGGCCGAAGGCGGCAAATTGACCGGGCCCTTCTGGAATGCGGAGTACTCGGTCTCGGATAACATGACGAAGGTGAAGACCCACCTCGCCATGCCCATCTTCCCGTTGAAGAACCAGACCCCTTTTCCGATCAAACACCTCAAGAAGAGCGTGCAGGAGGATGACCCGGTGACTATCAAGGGATCCAAGGGGACCTACTTTGTGGTCCGCATCGTGATAACCGACGCGGTCCGCTGGGACGGCAGGAACATGACCGTGAACTACGACGGGATCAAGCTCCAGGTCATATCCAAGGCGAAACTCGTCCAGGCGCGCAACGGCAAGGAGCTGTCCCAGGATGACACAAAAGTAATCCGCATGGCCGACATCAAGTCGGTCGAAGACCGAAGCGCGTTTCCCGAGATCTATGCGCCGCCAAAAAAAGCGGAGTGAACGCGATAAATGAGCGCTTTTGATCACATATCGGTGGGCAGCATCCCGAATTGCCTTGCGGACCTCAAGGACTTCGTGAGGGGGCTGGACCGCGAAGCGGACAAGGCGAGGGGAAATGCCCCTGACGGCAAGTTCACCCGCGCGAACTACGACGATGCCCTGCGCCTGAGGCTCGTCGGCTGGAGGGACCTCTCAGCGTTCGAAGGCTTCTTTCGGTTCAGGGATTATGTCGAAAGTTACATCGAGAACAACCGCTTCAACCCCATCTGTCAGGAGGAGTCGGGCATAGCGGTGAACGAGTCCCCGCTCGACATCAGGAGCGTCCCCAGGTGCGTGATGCTCGGCGGCATCTCTCTCTATTCGATCCTCACGAAGATCGACGCCGTGGCGAATGAGGGCAAGACGGACGGGCAGCTTTCCGAAAAGGAGTTCAACGACGTGAAGAGGGTCGAAGCCGACCTCATGCGGTTCAAGGACTTCAAGCAGTTCAAGAGTTACATAAGGCAGTACATAGACAGCCAGAGGTGCACCGAGCTGTGCCTCGACGCGCGCAACCTGAAAAGCGACCCTGAGGCAGGGGGCGTATGCGTCGCGCCGGACGAGCCGTCGCTGCCGGACATCCCTGCGCCAAAGAAAACAAGGCCCGGCAGGACCGCAAAGGCCCCCAAAAAGGCGCCCGACCTCTCCGCCTTCAGCCCCGATTACCCGAAGTGGCTGGACGATCCGGTGCCGTACGAGGAGGACCCTCGGTTCAAAAATGACGGCTCATCAAGATACGCCAGCATACCCTCGTTTGACGATCTCCTGGAAAAATACGTGGGCAACGCAGGGGCGTCTCCGCAGATAGACCTCCCCGGCCCTCTGAGAAAAGACCGCGTCAATTACAGGGCGTCTTTTGACGGCAAGCACTTCATCTTCGACCTCTACGGATGCTACGTGAGGTCGAGGGCTGATCTTCGATGCGTGGCGGACTGGCCCTATTTCATAGCCAGCCTCGAGAATCTGAGATCGAGAGCGGGCAGCAGCAACGCCGCCGGCCCCGACGGGACGGTGAGGGTCAGGATACCCGCGGCTATAGGCGACACCGTGAGCGCGTTCGGAATAGACTCCGTCACCCATGAATTTTCGATCACCAAGCTGTTCTTCAGGATAATGGAGGACAAGAGCGTGGTCCTCATCAGGAGTGCGATGCTGGACGATAGCGGCGAAGAAACGCACAGCCGCTCGAGTCAGCCGGACAGCACCAGTTATCGCAACGACTCCAGGGGCGCGGGCGGAAATGATGTCACGAAGCAGGATGTCGCCGGATTCATGCGCCACTTCCCTGGCGTCGGCACGCTGATAAGCATGATCCTGGACCCCAAGGGGCACTTCAGGAACTGGAGGCAGGAGCTGGATCAGCTCAACTGCGACGGGTACGACGGGACGGTGGACGACAGGTGCAACAGGCTGAAGAACGGGGTCGCGGGTTCCAATCTCGAACGGTGACGGCCGACGACGAGCCTCCCGGAAGGGGATTCGATATGGGCGTGGTGAAAAACGACAGCCAGGGCAAGGCGATAAGGCGCACCATCGAGGCCGATCTCAACGGCGACGGTCTCGCCGACAGGATCAGGATGGAGTGCCGCGGCGACGGGCCTCCCTCCGACGAGACATGCCTTGCCGAACAGGTGGAGATGGGGCTCTCGGACGGCTCTTTCATCTCAATTTTCTCAACGGACACGGCCTCTTACATATCTGACTCCGACGCCCTGTATTATTCTCCCCAGTTCTTTCTGCACATGGCGACGACCGGAAAGAGAAATAGGCCTGACGGGACGGCAATGCCCGGCAGATCAGCAGGTGCCCGGTTCACACTCTCCTCGAAACCTCTGAGCCGTTACGATCTGATTAATATTTGCGCCGTCAACTTCGCGAAGGAAGCGCAGCAATGCGAGCGTCTCTATGGCTCGCAGGATCATTCGACGACCTGCATGCAATCCGCCATGGCCATGGCCGAAAAATGCATCGACTACGCCGAATCCGACCCTTCGAACCACATCTTTCAGACCCTGCACCATGAGCCGAAAAAGAATCAGATGAACGAGGACATGGTCATGGTGCTGGAAGGTAGCGACGACTGGTTCTTCGGAGACAGGAGCGACTCAGGGGAGCGCATGCGATGGCTCAAGGCCGGCCATGTTTTCGGCGGGTCTGTGCTGGCCGTCCCCTTTCACGAGATATACGCGCCATTCAGCGTCGACGAAAGCGACCCGGACGAAGAGAGGCTCAAGCTCAGGGCCAACGTGATCATGGACGTCAAACGCGGAAGCAGCGAGAACATCGGGGAGTATCTCTACGCCTACGCTCTCGGGGAGATCAAGGAGTCGGAGCTTAAGGAGGCCTTCTTGAGGCTCTGGTCCGCGATGGACGTGTCCAGCCTTGAAATGAACATCGACAGGATGGTGAGCGGCTCAGCCCTGCTGGAAAGGCTTGATATCGATGATCCATCCGACGGGCTTCTTTCACTTCCAACAGAAATTATCTTGAAGCGTGAGGCCAAGAAGGCGGAGGAGAGGGCCGAGAGCGAGGCGTATCCCAAGATGGTCTCTGCGGCGGTTAAGAGGATAAAGGGGCGGCCGGAGTCTCTCGACGAACATCCCTTCCTGATCGAGATAGCGACGAAGCTCATATCACAAAACGCCCCGCTGTTCGAGCACCTGACGCGCGACAAGGCTGGAGATGACATCTTCATAGACGACTTCGGCCCGGGCCGGGAAGAGCCGGAAGAACCGAGATGGAGCGCGGGCGGCCGAACCGAGCGGTCGGGCGAAGACCGCATCCACTCGGAGATAATGCGCAACCCCGACATCCTCAGCGCAATACCCGGTCTGGGCAGGGAGCTGGCCGCCCACTTCAAAGCCAACCCGCTCGTGGACGACTTTCCCGAATCCAGAGCCGCCCTCGCTAGGGCGCGCGCAACGATCCCGGAGGACGGCTTCGAAGCCGAGGCGGCCCTAAGATTCGGCAGCACCCTCGAGCATCTTAAGAAACTGAGGTCCATAGACTCCATCCCCCTCATAGAGAAGTGGGCCGAAAGCGACGACGCCTTCCTGGCCAGGATCATGAACGGCGGTCACTTTGACACCGAAAGCCATCCGGACATGCTCTACGATCCTGAAACCGTGGGCCTGATGCTCGAACAAACGGTCGTCAGCCCGATAATGACTCTCACGAGAAACAATCCGCTGAACACAGGGGCTCCCGGGGACCACGTGGGCAACCAATGGAAGAGGGCGGAAGCCAACAGGCTGAGGCTCCAGGGGATCAAGGCCAGGATCCTGGCCAGACGCTACGCAACGATCTCCCCCCTCTCGTTTGTCGATTGGGCGATAGATCTGCAGGAGAAGCTCAACAATAAAAAATCATTGAACGGCAGGGGGCTCGACGCCGCAAGCTACAAGGCGATATTCCAGAGATTTGACGATCTGCTGGACGATCCCGTTCACACCGCCGGGATCATCGCCCACCTTGCGGGCAAGGCCGCCGCAGCCAACGGCAGAACCCCTGCGGGCATGGACCTCCGCTTCGAAGTGTACATCCCGATCATCACCCGCCTGGTTCAAAAGGCGACGGGATCGTCGCAGATACCGGACATCCCGATGCTCATAGAGAGCCTCGAGAGATATCCGGCGGCTCACCCTGCGCTGCTTGTCGCCTGCTTCAAGAAAGGGGACAGGTCGGATGAGGCGATCGCATGGGTCAAGAAGACGCTGGGCATGGAGCGCAGCTCACCGCATTTCAAAATCGCCTCCGCAATGGCTGCCGTACTGCTGGACGATGCGGAGAAGATGAGTCACCTGAAGAACCTCTCGAATCACGAAAACCCCGACGTGAGGATCGCGGCGTTGAGGGCCATGATCACGGATATGCAGCCGGAAGCGAGCGGCGCTCAGCCGGAGGCGGAGATCGAGGGTCCGCCGGATCCGAGGAAGGGCACCCCCTCCCACAGGGAGATCGAGAGGCCGAGCATCGAGCTCATCAGATCGATCGTAAACTTGGCCGGCGACAGGGACCTTCGCGTGAAATACCTGGCAGTGCACGCTCTCATGAAGTGGAATGCGCCGGACGTGGCCGCTCTGCTGGCCAGGGACCTGGAGCGCTACCACAATACAGCGAAGAGGGTCGGGCGCGCCTCGAATTCGCCTCGCGGAAAGAGGGACATGGTCTTTGAACCGCCGAGGCGCAATCAAAGGGACTGGATCGCCATGATGGACAGGATCACGCAGAGCCCGCTGGAGTCAACCGGCAAGCCCATCCTGAATCCGCTGGAGATGCCTGATAACTGCACGGACAGCGATCTCCTTCACATGGCGATGATGGACATGCCGCTCGTCGCAGGCAAGGAGGGCTCGGCGGAGAACTCTCCAACCCTGAAGCTCCTCGCCCTGCAGGCGATAAGCATGTTCCGCCAGCCTATGAGCGCCGCACCGATGCTGGAGGAGATGCTGAGGACCGAAAAGGACTCGACGGTGATATTGTTCACCGCGCAGTCGCTCCTTGCGCTGAAGCCCGCAGATGGGCTGAACAGCATATTCGACATGCTGGAGACCGAGAAAGCGCCGCAGAAGCTCATTATAATAGCGGCAAGCGCTGTCGCGGCTTTAAAGAGGACCGGCCTGGACACGGCGCCATACGTGCCCAGGCTGGCTCATTACCTGCACACGAACGATGACGAGGTGCGGTCAGTCGTCGCCACTGCGCTCAGCATCACGGAGGACGAGCGCATCCTGCCCTGGATCATAGCCAGGAGCACCGACGAGAATCCCGTCGTGCGGCTGCGGATGGCGCAGGCCCTCCCCCATTTCGACTGCGCCGAATCGGCCAGGCGCGCGGTAGAGCTCACCCGCGACCCGGACGAGGTCGTCCGCAATGCCGCCGTCGCGGCCCTTGAAAAATACCGCACCGATGCCGCGCTGCAGGTGATAGCGATGCGCTCATAGGCCGGATGATCCATCCGGACGCGGATCCACCCCGTTCCCTGCCGGAACTCCCCTGTTCAATTAGTGCATAATTATGCGATGAAATCATAAATTAACCCATTTTTACTTGTATAATGTGACTATTTATGCTTAGTCGCGCATATTAATGTAAAGGAGGGGTGATGGAGAAAAAACTGATCGTGCTGGCATATTCGGGCGGACTGGACACATCGGCAATAATCCCGTGGCTCGTAGAGAAATACGACGCGGAGGTGATCGCGTACTGCTCCGACCTCGGCAACGCGCCCGACGAGGGTTGGCTCGCGCGCAGGGCGAAGGAGCTCGGCGCAGCGGAGTTCATCTTCGAGGACCTCAAGGAGGAGCTCACGCGCGACTACGTCTTCCCGGCGGTGAGGGCCGGCGCGATCTACCAGGACGACTACCTGCTGGGCACGGCGCTCGGCAGGCCATTGATAGCCGAGAGGGTGGCGAAGATTGCAAAGGCGAAGGGCGCCCGCGCAATCGCGCACGGATGCACGGGAAAGGGCAACGATCAGATCCGCTTCGAGCTGGCGTGGGCCTATCTCGTCCCGGAGATGGAGATCATCGCCCCGTGGAAGATCTGGGACTACAAGGGCCGCAGCGACCTGGTCGGCTTCCTCGAGTCCAGGGGCTTCGACGCCGGCGGCGCCTCGAGCGTCTACAGCGTCGACGTGAACCTCCTCCACAGATCGTGCGAGGGAGAGATACTCGAGGAGGTGGAAAAGGAGTTCGACCCCGGGAGGATATACGAGTGGACGAGGCCGCACACACATTGCGTAAACATGCCGACCGAGGTTGCGATCGAGTTCAAGGAGGGGATCCCAGTCGGCCTCGACGGTGAAAGGCTGTCGGCGGCGCGACTGCTCCAGGCGCTCAACGGGATCGGCGGAGAGCACGGGATAGGTGTGGCGGACATGGTGGAGGAACGGACCAACGGGATCAAGTGCCGCGGCATCTACGAGACGCCCGGGGGAACGATCCTCCACTACGCCTGCAAGGTGCTCAAACACATGTGCTGGGACCGCAACGTCCTTGGAATATCATCCCAGCTGGGCAGGAGGTATGCCGAGCTGGTCTACGACGGGCTGTGGCACTCGGACGCCAGGAAGGCGATAGAAGCCTACTTCGCCGAGGCGAGCCGTGTGCTCACCGGGACGATCAGCCTCAAGATCCAGAACGGCCACATGTTCATAACCGGTAGGACATCGCCTTTTTCCCTTTACGGGAAGGCCCTGGTGAGCTTTGAACACGATGAGTTCGGGCTCAACAAGGCCTCGCACGGGTTCTGCCGCACCCTCTCCTACAGGCAGTGGCAGGCGGGGAGGAGAAAGCCTGAGGCTCTGGGCTAGAAATCAGAATACGGAGGCAAGATGGGCGTACTGATTACGGATCGCAACAGGGGCGGCGAGCGGGCGCTGTACGAGTTCACCGGAGGCATCGAGTTCGACCTCAGGCTCGCCCAGCACGAGATCCGCGTGCAGAGGGCGTGGGCTCGGGCCCTGGGCGGGGGCGGATATCTCGACCCGGAGGAGACCGAAGCGGTCCTGGGGCTGCTCGAGCGAGCGCTCGGGAAGATATCGGACAACACCTTTGACTGGAGGGTGGAGGACGAGGACATACACATGAACCTGGAGCGGTTCGTGACCGGGGAGGCGGGCGATCTCGGCAGGAAGATGCACATGGGCCGCTCCAGGAACGATCTCGTGGCGACGACCCTCAGGCTCTTCGCGGCGAAATGCGCCGAAGATACGGCATCACGCGCCTCGTCGCTCTCGGCGGCGCTCTGCGACCTGGGTGAGCGTTGCGCGGACGCGATCGTACCCGGCACCACGCACCTGCAGCACGCGCAGCCGGTCTCGTTCGGCCATATCGCCTCTGCTCACGCGCTGGCCTTCGTGCGGGATTTGAGGAGACTTCGCTCGGCGAGGGATGCATGCCTCGATCGTATGCCTCTCGGCTCGGCTGCGCTTTCTGGCACCCCGCTTAGAGTTGATCTTGTTGCCTGCGCCGAGGAGCTGGGCTTTTGCTCACCCCCCATGAATAGCTACGACGCGGTCGGGGACCGCGACTTCATGATCGAGCTCATGGACGCCTTCGCCTCGGTCGCTGTCCACACAGGCAGGCTCAGCGAGGACATCGTCATCTGGTCCTCGACAGCCGTTGGGCTTATCGATCTGCCCGCGGAGCACTCCACCGGAAGCTCCATCATGCCGAACAAGCGGAACCCCGACGTCGCCGAGTGCGCAAGGGCGAGGGCTGCCAGGATCGTCTCCCTCTCCAACGAGGCGCACTCGATCGCCAAGTCTCTGCCAACCAGCTACGCGAGCGATCTTCACGAGCTCAAGAAGACCTTCATCAGGGCGTTCGACGAGACGAGGGAGGTCCTGTCGGCGCTGACACCGCTGATCAGGGGGCTGGCGCTTAACAGGGAACGCGCGAGGGAGCTCCTCGGCCGCGGCCACATACTGGCGACCGAGATGGCGGACGCTCTCGCCTCGCAGGGCATGCCGTTCAGGGAGGCCTACGCGGCCACCGCGAGCATGGTGGAGCGGGCGGAGCGCATGGGCGTGCAGGTCCACGAGGTCACGCGCAAAGGGTCCAGGGAGGCGCTCCCCGTCCCGAACACGGAGCTCGCCGAACGCATATCTTTCGAGAGCGCGGTCGAGCGAAGGTCGCAGCCCGGCGGCACGAAGACGGAAAACGTGCTGGATTGCATCATGAAGATAAGGGAGATCGCAAAGGGATACTGAAGAGGCGATCAGTTCAACTCTTCGCTCATCGAAGCGTCTATTATCCCGGGGCTCAGCCTCAGGATGTCGGTCATCTTCCCGACGACCATCGACATGATGGCCTCGCCCTGCCCCGAAGAGTCGATCGCTTCCCAGACCTCGTCGATGTCGCGCTCAGAGGCGAGGTCTAAGGAGCGCACCACGTCCACGACGTTGTGCAGGTTGGCCATCTCCACCAGGCGGTTGGCGAACGCGTTCTCGGCCGGCGTGAGGTGCATGCGGAACGACCGGTGGCTCGCCACGTCCCAGGTCTCGTCGGTCATGAGCCTCTTGACCACCGCCGCGACCTCGGCCTCGGACCAGCGCGGGACTATCCCGTCCTCGCGCGCACCCGCCTCGCTCGCATCGGAGGACCTGAAGATTATGGCGAGCGCCCTCGACGCCATGCCCCTTTTGCCGGAGAGGCGAAGCTCCCTCATGAGCCCTGCCGCCTGATCGGCCTTCGCGGTGATCCCTTCCATCATGCCGGCGCGGGCCACGCCCCACTGGACCGAGGCCTCGTCGGCGAACGGGACCGCGGGATCGGGCGACGCGCCCGTGGCCCTCTTCGCCATGGACTCTATCGAGCCTGTGAATTCAGCGGCCAGCCTGGCCTTGGGCGACGACCGGTCGAACTCCATGGACAGGCTCCCGGCGGTCTCGAAGAGCTGCTCCGATATGAACTCGGCGCCCAGGTGCTCCTCCCACTCCGAGACCCTGACGAGATCGATTCCCAGGATGCGCGCCGCGTCCGACTCGATCTGCTCTATGGAGCGAGCGCCCCTCTCGTCGAATGGCATGGAGAGCCTGACCGCCGAGACCAGCGCCTCCTTGAGATACGCCTCCCACTGCTCCGGGGTGTGCGGCGCGCTCGATCCGTTGGAGAGCCTGGCGCGGACAAAGGCGTTGAACTGCCTGAGCATGTCGCCCTGCGCAAGGGACCCGGGCCCCGCCGCAAGCTGCGCGAGGATGAGGCCCAGGAGCCTCTCGACGACTTCGGGGTCGTCTATCTCGAGCGGTTCCTTGCCGAAAGAGGACTCGCCGCCGGCCTGGCCGAGGCCCATGACCCTCATCCCGTCGAAGCGCGCCTCTATCCTGCCTGCCTCTTCGCGGGCGACATCCGGCTGCGCCACGAAGGCCCTGTCCCCCGCCTCACGCCATCCGGCGAATACGAGCCTGCCGTCGTGCCTGGCGAAGATCGCCTCGATCCTGCGGCCGCCCATCTCGAGATCGAGCGCTGCGCCGTCAAGCGTCTCTGTAAACGCCTCCGAATCGGCGATCGACGGCCCGCCCTTGAAGGAACCCATCCTGGCGAGCTCCTGGAATATTTTATTCGAGATCAGCCTGGGCCTGTCGCCACGTCCCGCGGCAGTTAGGACCGCGACCGAGCCGGCCAGCCCCTTCGCAAAAGCGTCGATCGCGCGATCGGCCTCGGCCGCTTCTTTCGCGATATACCTTATGGAGGAAGCGTCAGCACCGGGGAACCGCATCTGCGCCGACGGCTCGAGATCGGAGACAGGGCGCAAAGTCTCCTCCTGCGCAAGTGCGGGCCGGGCCGAAAGGCCGCGAATGGCGCCCCCCTGCTCCGGCGTCAAGCGCTGGGAGGGAGTGACGGCGCCCTTTCCGCTGCCGCCGGACACCGAAAGCCCATCATCGTCTCCGCCCGATATCGCGAACTCCACGCCGATAACAAAGCCGATCACAGCTGCCTGGGCGAACAAGGCAACCGACTCCGCCGGACACTCGAACCGCTCGGCGCACCCCTCTGACGAGCAGCCCATGACGCCCGATTCATCCGGCGCATCGGCCGAACCGCCCGTCTCGGAAACGCGCTCCTCAGAGGGCGCATGGAGAAGAGGCGAACCCCTCTCGCCGGCCACCTCCGTCTTCGATGCGGCCCCGACCGCCGCGGTCTGGACTGGATTCTTTTTTGAGGCGACCGCCCCGGCCTTTGACACAATGGCTGCCCTGGGCGCGACCTGTGAATATCCGAACGCCGGCGTCTCAGTGGCGCTGGCCCTGGCAAAGACAGCAGCAGGGCAGCGGCCTGGATCTCTCTGTGAGGCGGTGATCGCTGCCAGGTTCCTGCTCGGCCCAAGGAAGATGCCCGCTGAACCGAGGGCCAGCTGCGAGCCGGCGAGCGACGCGCCCACCATCGAAGTGGAGGAAAAGACGGAGGAAAGAAGAGTTGTCTGAACACCTATTTTCATCACCCCTATAGGCGGCGCGCGGACTCCCGTGCGCCGGCCTCCCCTTTCTCCATAGTTATCGGCTGAAAAAGGGAGAGGTTGCGTGAAACCTCATTTTTTTATTAACAATGCGGACTCAATAAATAACCTAATGATATCAATGGCTTTTGTGGCTTCGGGTCCTGTCGCCGGGTCAACCCCATTTGCGGCATCGCCGCATCAATCACCTAATATCGGCAAATATCGAAAGCGGCTGCTGGCGTCAAATGGGGGCCCCCGACCCGGCGCCACCCGAAGCAGGTTCAAGCATCTTGATAACCTTGTGTCATATCAACGGATCATTTATCTTAGGCAAGATTTGAGCGGAGGTTGAGGGTGGAGTGGCTCTCGATGCACAGGTGGTCGCCGTACGCGGTGGGCGCAGGGATCGGCGTGCTCTCCTGGATATCGTTTCTGATATCGGACAAGCCGCTCGGCGCCTCCACCTCCTTCGCGCGCACCACGGGGATGATACTCAAGGTGTTCCACGCGGAGAAGGTCGAGAGAAACCGCTTCTTCCGGGAGGTGGAGCCGCAGGTCGACTGGCAGTGGATGCTGGTGCTCGGCATCGTCATCGGCGCGGCAATCGCGGCCCTCATCTCAGGGGACTATGGCATCACGTGGGTCCCTCAGCGCTGGGCGCTCAAGTTCGGCGCCGCCCCGGCGGTCCGCCTCTTCTGGGCGCTGGTGGGCGGGACGATCATGGGGATAGGCGCCCGCTGGGCAGGGGGGTGCACCAGCGGCCACGGGATAAGCGGCTTCTTCCAGCTCGCGGTCTCGAGCTGGATCGCGGTGCTGTGCTTCTTCGTGAGCGGGACCATCACGGCCCTGATTCTGCTGTAGGGGGATTTCAATGCTCGTATCGCTGCACACACGCAGGGCGCTTCAGCTCGTCATGGGGCTCATGACAGGGATATGCCTGGGCTTTCTCCTGCAGAAGGGGGGCGCCACCGACTACAACGTCGTGACCGGGCAGCTGATGCTGCTCGATTTCACAATCCTCAAGATAATGCTCTCCGCGGTGGTCACCGGAATGATCGGCGTGTACGCGCTGCGGGAGCTCGGGCTCGTGAGGCTCCACATAAAGTCGGGTTCCGTGGGCAGCACGATCGTGGGGGGGCTCATCTTCGGCGTGGGTTTCGCGATACTCGGCTACTGCCCGGGCACGATCGCGGGCGCGGTGGGCCGAGGTTCCATGGACGCCCTCTTCGGAGGCATGATCGGCATGCTCGTCGGCTCCGGCATATTCGCCTTCATATACGACAGGCTGGACAAGGAGCTTCTCTCGATAGGCCGCTTCGGGCCGATAACCATACCGCAGCTATTCAAGGTGAGCCCATGGCGGGTGATAATCCCGCTGGCGCTGCTCATCCCGTGTTTCATGCTGGCGCTCGAGATATTCGGTCTGTGAAGGGAGCGGACTTCACCCAGAGGTCATATGGACGCGACGCTCATAATCGGGACGATACTGTTCTCCGGGTTTCTCATGGGCGAGCTGGCGCAGAAGCTCATGCTGCCCCGGATCACCGGCTACATAATCGCCGGCGTGATACTCAACCCGCAGGTCACCCCGATCCTTCCCAGCGGCACCGGGCAGCACACCGAGTTCGTCACGAACATAGCGCTCTCCTTCATCACCTTCTCCATAGGCGGCTCGCTCCTGTGGTCGAAGATAAAATCCCTCGGCCGCAGCATCATAGCGATCACGATCTTCGAGGCGGAGGTCACCTTCGTGCTGGTCACGCTGGGGGTGGCGCTCATAGTCCCCTTCTTCGCCCGTGAACTGCATGCCAGCTTCCTGCACGCCTTCCTGCCGCTAGGGCTCATCATAGGCGCGCTCGCCTCGCCCACCGACCCGAGCGGAACGCTGGCGGTCAAGCACCAGTTCGGCGCCGAGGGCGAGGTCACGAACACGATACTGTCCGTCTCGGCGTTCGACGACGCCCTGGGGCTCATGAACTTCTCGATCGCGATGGTAGCGGCGCAGGTGCTCGTGCTGCACGAGTCGTTCTCAGCCTACAACTCCCTGGTCGTCCCCCTGTACCAGGTCGTCGGCGCGCTGGTCCTGGGCGTCCTCTTCGGGCTGACCTTCAATTTCATAGGGAAGCTGATCAGGAAACAGACGGAGGGCGTGCTCATAGTGATGCTCTTCGCGCTGCTCGGGCTCTGCTTCGGGCTGGCGAGGCTGGCCGACCTCGACGAGCTGCTGGCCACCATGGCCATGGGCATCATGGTCGCCAACTTCAACCCCGAGCGCGAACGGGTGTTCGAAATCCTGGAGCGCTATGCCGAGGAGATGATCTTCGTCCTCTTCTTCACGCTCTCGGG
>JAFGMW010000115.1 GCA_016927275.1 Pseudomonadota bacterium | reverse complement strand
GCCGAGATGTCCCGCTACCTCAACGCCGAAAAGAGGGACGAGTTCGAGACCGTGGCGATCCGGGGCGACGGGGTGTTCGACGCCTTCAAAGCGGTCGCGGTCCAGGTCCTCAAACACCTGAACGACGGCTAGCGGATTGTCGGGAGGGTCTACTTCTTGCCTGCCGGAGAGCCCTCGAACCAGCCCTCCGGGATCTTCGCGATCTTGCTGAAGTGCTCAAGCATCTTCTTCGGGACCTTGCGCCCCAGCCTCTCGCACCAGACCTTCTCGAACTCGACCTTCCACTGCGGGAAGCGGCGCACGTCCTCCTCGTCCTCCATCTCCACGTAGTTCACGGGGCACACGTAGTAGCACGACCCGCAGCCGATGCAGACGTCGCTCCTGTCCAGAAACGGGGTGCCGACCTCCTTGTCGGGGCCGCGCCCCACGAACGATATTGCGGAGACGCCGACCACCTGCTCGCACGCCCTCGTGCACAGCCCGCAGAGTATGCAGCCCTTGTCCCTCTTCGCGAAGCGAGGCTCGTGTTCCAGACCTACGTCGCGCGCCAGATCGCGCACCTCCTTGACATCGGGGCAGCGCGCGAGCAGGAGCTCCACGATCATCCTGCGGTGCTTCTTGATCCTCTCGGTGTCGGTGTAGACCACCATCCCATCGCTCACGGGATACGAGCAGGACGATACCACGCTGCGGCGCCCTCCCGCCTCGACCTCCACGATGCAGAGCCTGCAGGCGCCGTAGGGCTTGATCTCCTCGTTGTAGCACATGTGCGGGATGTCGAATCCGGCAGCGAGGAGCGCCGGCAGGAGCGTCTCCTCGGTCTTCGCGGTTATCTCTCTCCCGTCCACCTTTATCGTCACGTCCGGCATCGCTGGGCTCCTATTCGACCTTGATCGCGTCGAACTTGCAGGCCTCTATGCAGGCCCCGCACTTTATGCACTTCTCCTGCACGATCTCGTGCGCCTTGAGCTTGTCGTGTTTCTTTCCCTTGACCGTCGCGGGCCTTCCGGTCGCGACCGCGGCCTGCGTGGGGCAGACCCTTGCGCAGGCCCCGCAGCCCGTGCACCTGTCCTCTATTACGGAATAGTTGATCAGCGCCTTGCAGACCCCCGCCGGGCAGCGCTTGTCCCGTATGTGCGCCTCGTACTCGTCGCGGAAGTACTTGAGGGTGGAGAGCACCGGGTTGGGGGAGGTGCCGCCGAGCGCGCAGAGAGAGGCGTCGCGCACCGTCTCGCCCAGCTCCTGGAGGAGGGCGATCGCCTCGTCGCTGCCCTTGCCGTTGGTGATGTCCTCGAGGATCGCTTTCATGCGCGGCACCCCCTCGCGGCAGGGCACGCACTTTCCGCAGCTCTCCTCGCTCAAGAACTTCATGAAATAGTGCGCCACGTCGACCATGCAGGTCCGGTCGTCCATGACGATCATTCCGCCGGAGCCCATCATCGATCCCATCTTCGTGAGCTCGTCGAAATCGACCGGCGAGTCGAGCATTGACTCGGGCAGGCACCCGCCCGAGGGGCCGCCTGTCTGCACCGCCTTGAACTTGCGGCCGCCGGGGATCCCGCCGCCGATGTCGTAGACGATCTTGCGGAGCGTGATGCCCATGGGCACCTCGACCAGCCCCGTGTTGTTGATCTTGCCGACCAGCGAGAAGACCTTGGTCCCCTTGCTGTTCGCGGTCCCCATCCCGGCGAACCACTTCTCGCCCTTGGAGAGGATCATGGGGACGTTGGCCCAGGTCTCCACGTTGTTGATCACCGTGGGCTTGCCCCAGAGGCCGCGCTGCGCCGGATAGGGAGGCTTGGGGTTCGGCTCGCCGGTGAGCCCCATGACCGAGCTTATGAGGCCGGTCTCCTCGCCGCAGACGAATGCGCCGCCGCCGCGGTTGATGGTGATGTCGAAGGAGAAGCCGGTCTTTAGGATGTCCTCGCCCAGGAGCCCCGCCTCGCGCGCCTTCACTATTGCAGCGCCGAGGTTCTCCACCGCGAGCGGATATTCGTTCCTCACGTACACATAGCCGTGCGCGGCGCCTATCGCCTTCGCGCCGACGATCATGCCCTCGATCACGGCGAAGGGGTTGCCCTCGAGGATCGAGCGGTCCATGTACGCGCCCGGGTCGCCCTCGTCCGCGTTGCAGACGATGTAGCGGACGTCGCTCTCGTGCGAAGCGCAGATCTCCCACTTCCTGCCCGTGGGGAATCCCCCGCCGCCCCGGCCCCTGAGGCCCGAGGCCTTGATCTTGTCGATGATGTCCCGCGGCTTGAGATCGCAGAGCGCCGCGGCAGCGCCGGAGAACCCGCCGATGGCGAGGTAGTCGTCCAGGTCCTTTGGATCGACCATGCCGTTCTGCGCGAAGAGCAGCCTGTGCTGGTTCTTGTAGAAAGGGACCTCGGCGGCCTTGACCACCTTCTTCTTGGAAGCGGGGTCGGTGTAGCAGAGCCTGTCGATCACCTTGCCGGCCTTCACCGTCTCGGAGACTACCTCGGCCACGTCCTCGGGCGTGATCTTGACGTAGAAGATGTCGGACGGGTGGATGATGCACAGCGACCCCATCTCGCAGAAGCCGTGGCAGCCGGTGGTCCGCAGCCTCACGTCCTTCGCGAGCCCCTGCTTAGCGAGCTCGGCGCGGAACGCCTCGATGACCTTCATGCAGCCGTAGGCGTGGCAGCCGGTGCCGCCGCACACCGCGATGACCTGTTTGTAGCCCTTTCGCTCGTCGAGGGATTTTTTCCTCAGGGCCTCGAGCGCCTTGACGTCCGGAATAAGCTTAGCCACGACTCACCCCTTCATCTTCTTCACCAGCTCGCCGACCTTCTGCGTCGTGAGCTTGCCGTGATATTCGCCGTTGACCACAGCGACGGGCCCCAGCGCGCAGGCGCCCACGCAGTTTACCGTCTCGAGCGTGAAATTGAGGTCCCGGTCGGTCTCCCCCGCCTTGATGCCGAGGTCGCGCTCCATCTCGGAGAGCACGTTGGGCGCGCCGCGGACGTGGCAGGCGGTGCCCATGCAGACGCAGACGTGGTTTCTGCCGCGCGGCTGGAGCGAGAACGCCTTGAAGAACGTGGCAACCGCGTAGATGCGCGACAGCGGCACCTCGAGGCCCTTCGAGACGCGCTCCAGCGCCTCCCTGGGCAGGTAGTTGTACTCCTTCTGCACGTCCTGGAGTATGCCGATCAGCTGCTCCGGCTGCCCGCGGTGCTTCGTGCAGATCGCGTCCACTTTTGTGAGGTCCATCTCGATCCCTCTCTTGAAAAAGTTCTATCCACGTTGTGAGTCGTGAGCGGCGAGCCGTTTGCTCACAGCTCACAGATTGCATTTCTTCCTCAGCTCGTTCCAGTTCTTCTCCACCCTCCGCTGGATGTGCTCCACGTCCTGGTCGGTGAGGTGGCGGAAGCGGCCCTGCCCCTTGAAGTAGTCCTTCACGGGGACAAGCTTCTCGAAATCCATGGACAGCCTGTACTCGCCGTCCACCACCTCGTAGAGCGGGAACACCCCCGACTGCACCGCGAGCCTGCCGAACCTGACCGCGTCCTCGGAGGCGGCGCGCCAGCCGGTCGGGCACACGGAGAATACGTGGATGTACGCGGGCCCCTCGACCGCCACCGCCCTCTTCACCTTGTCCATCAGGTCGAACGGGAAGCTGGGGCAGGCGGTCGCGACGTACGGGATGCGATGGGCGGCGACGATCTCCGGCATGTTCTTCTTCTCCGTCTGCTGGCCTATGCTCTTCTTGCCCGCGGGGGAGGTGGTCGTCGAGGCGCCGTAGGGCGTGGCGCCGGAGCGCTGTATCCCCGTGTTCATGTACGCCTCGTTGTCGTAGCAGATGTAGAGCACGTCGTGGCCGCGCTCGAGCATCCCGGAGAGGGCCTGTATGCCGATGTCGGCGGTCGCGCCGTCCCCGCCCATCCCCACGACCTTGATGCGGCGGCCCGGATCGATGCGCCCCTTGCGCCTCTGCACCTTGAGGGCCGACTCCACGCCGGAGGCGACCGCGGCGGTGTTCTCGAAGAGGGTGTGGATCCAGGGGATCTCCCAGCTGGTGTCCGGATAGCAGGATGCGATGATCTCCATGCAGCCTGTCGCGTTGACCATGATGGCGTTGCGGCCGACCGCCTTGGCCACCTGCCTCACGGCAAGCGCCTCGGCGCAGCCGACGCAGGCGCGATGCCCCGGCGTGAAGCTCTCGTCCTTCGTGACGAGCCTGGATGCGAATACGGACAGGTCCCTCATCTCGATCCTTCCCTTCTACTCTCTGGCGCCGAGTATCACCATTCGTTCGGTCCGGCCCTTTGCCGCGTCCTTGATCCCGCGCTCTATCATCGCCTCGAACTGCTCCGGCAGTATGTCGCGGCCGCCGAGGCCGGATATGTAGCCCACGACCACGGGCCTCACGGGCTCGTCGTAGAGCGCGCTGCGCACCTCGGAGGCCACCGGTCCGCCCGGGCCGCCTGAGGAGATGCATCGGTCGAGCACGATCAGATTCTTCGCCCCCTTGACCGCATCGCGCAGCTCCTTGAACGGGAACGGCCTCCAGAGTCTGAGCTTCACCTGGCCGACCTTGAGCCCCTTCGCGCGCAGGGTGTCGATCGCGACCGACGCGGTCTCGCCGTAGCTTCCCATGGTCATTATGAGGGTCTCGGCGTCCTCGGCCCTGTAGGTCTCGACCGGCTTGTAGCTGCGGCCGAAGTGCTTTCCAAATTTCTCCCAGCATTCGACGATATGGGGCATGATCGACTGGAACGCGTCCTCCTGCGCCTTCTTTATCTCGGTGTAGATCACAGGCGGCGCAAAGGTCCCCATGCTGACCGGCTTCTTGGGGTCGAGCGGCAGAGGGAACCGGTTTGGCGGGAGGAACGAGTCCACCTTCTCCCGGTCCTCTATGTAGATCGGCTCGACCACGTGCGTGAGGTGGAAGCCGTCGAGGTGCACCATGACCGGGAACAGCACCCTGTTGTCCTCGGCGACGCGGAATGCCCAGATTATGTGGTCGAAGGCCTCCTGGCCGTCCTCGCAGAAGACCTGTATCCAGCCCGTGTCGCGCACCGCCATGACGTCCGAGTGGTCGCCCCATACCGACAGCGGCGCGGAGAGTGCGCGGTTTGCAACAGCCATGACCATCGGGAGCCTCATGGAGGAGGCGAGATAGACCGCCTCGTGCATGAGCTCGAGCCCCTGCCCCGCTGTCGCGGTGAAGGTGCGGGCGCCTGCGGCTGCGGAGCCGAGGCACGCGCTCATGGCCGAGTGCTCGCTCTCCACGCATATGAACTCCGCGTCCAGCTCGCCGTCGGCTATGATCTCGGAGAGATGCTCCACTATGTGGGTCTGCGGCGTGATGGGATATGCTGCGACGACGTCGGTGTTGCAGAGCTTCACCGCCTCCGACACCGCCAGCGAGACCTCGATCCCTATTCTCTTGCCCATGTCTGTTCCTCGGCTTTCACCTTTGAGCTTTCACCTTTGAGCTGTTATTTCTTCTCCTCGCCCAGCGGCTTCATCTCGAAGGCGCCGGTCCAGCACTCCTTCGCGCAGATCCCGCAGCCCTTGCAGTAGAACTCGTCCACCTCCACGTAGCCGTCTTCCTTTATTTTAATGGCGGAGTCGGGGCAGAAGAGATAGCAGACCCCGCATTTCACGCACCGGTCCTGGTCGTAGACCGGGCGCTGGCTCCGCCAGTCGCCGGTGCGGTACGCCTTGGCGCCGCCCGGGGTGTCCACTATGAAGCCTGTCTTCACGTCCTTGACCGTTATCTCCGCCATCTCACTCTCCGCTGCAGATTCAAATCGTTCAACCGGACACCTTTGTCTCCTCGAACGCGCGCTTGAGCGCGGCCACGTTGCGCTCCGCGAGCTTGGGGTTGAAGCGGCGCTCTATCTGAGGGACGAGGGCGTCCAGCGGGATAACACCGCTGGCCTTGAGCAGCGCGCCTATCATCGTGGTGTTGGTGATCGGGACCTTGAGCGTCTCGAGCGCTATGGTGAGCGCGTCGATGCACGCGAGGCTGCCCTTGTACTTC
The DNA here is from genome assembly GCA_016927275.1 of Pseudomonadota bacterium. Lineage (NCBI taxonomy): Bacteria > Pseudomonadati > Pseudomonadota > Pseudomonadota bacterium. The sequence goes on along the minus strand of JAFGMW010000115.1, from coordinate 2,891 downwards.
ATGACCTCGCGGACCTCTTTCTCGCTGCGCCTGGTATTGAGCACCACGAGCCCCTTGTCCTTGAGCCCATGGGTCACGTCCAGGATATCTATGAGGCTGTCGTCGAGCACGACCACGATGTTCGGGTGATTGATCTCGGCGCGCACGCGGATCTTCTCATCGGCCACGCGCAGATATGCCTGCACAGGGGCGCCGCGGCGCTCCGGGCCGAAGGATGGCATGGACTGTGCGAAGCGTCCCTGCTCTATCGCCGCGAGGGCGACGAGTTCTGCTGAGGTGACTGCGCCTTGGCCTCCGCGGCCGTGGAACCTTATTTCGATCATGGCAGTGTGTCCAACCGGTTGAAAGATAATGGATTTAGTTTCGCCAAACGAGCGCGCGGAACTTCCCGCTTTTGGGGGGATATGTCAAGAAAAAGCCGAAGTGCGGCGGCAACGCCGCCCTGCAATCACTTCACGCCGGCGGGCCGCACCAGCTCCCTGTACTTCTCAGCCCACTCCGGCCTTCGGGCATCCTTCTCCCTGGTGATCCGCAGCGATCTGAGCCCCTCGCTGGCGTTGACGTCGACCATGAAGGCATCGAAGACCTCCGACACCACTTGCCTCAGCCCATCCTCAGAGATGCGCCTCCCTTCGACGAACATCCTCTTGAAGGCATCGTCCCTGTATGCGATCTGGAGGGCAGAATCGATGTCGCGCTGTCTCGCCAGCACCACCTCGCGGTCGGTGTTGCCCAGCTCCCTGAACCATTCGGTGGATATGAGCTGGGCGATGAACGCCGAGTTGGCCTGGGTGGCGACCTCGCCCCTTTTCGGCGCAGGATCGGCCGATCTCGGCGGCAGCTTGATGCGCTGGTCGAGAAGCGGGTCGCCCTTCCCCTCCACGCCCCAGCCGGTCTCGGCGAAGCGGATTATTATCCACTGCGGAGGCATGGGCCCCCTGAGCTCGCCCCTGTTCTCCGGATATTTCTCGAGCACCTTCGACCAGCTGCCGTCCGCCTGCGCCATCTTCATGTCCATGTAGAGGGCCCGGGCCAGCGCCGCGTCGTCCGCGGGCCGAAGATCGGCCGAGGAGCTGTCCACCCGCTTCACCCTGCGCACCTGCCTCATGAGCATCTCCATCTCATCCACGATCTCCCACGCGGATTCCGATTTGAAGAGCATGGTGGTGTCGATCTCGACCTTTGGATTTGCATCCGCGCCCACCATCCAGACGGTTTTATCGCTCGACGTAATCGGCACGGCCTTGATACCGCCCGCTTCAAAAGGCCTGGATATGTCGGCCTCCGCGATCAACTTCGCGATCTGTATCCTGCTCACAGGTTCAAAGGCCCTGTACTCTTCGATCTCGAGAAGGGCGTCGTGGACGGCCAGCATCCTCTGCATGCGGACCGCGGCCTGGTACTCTGCGGAATTGAGTGTCGTGGAGCCGCTGGCCTCGTGTGCACGAGCGGGCTCTGCCGCCTTGCCCGCCTTCCCAGCCTTCCTCGCGGCCTTCTGCCTCGCCCTCTCCTCTTCCTCGGCGCGCTTTGCCTCCCTCGCCTCCTGCTTTTTCCTCTGCTTCTCGGCCTCCTCGGCGCGCTTTCTTCCCTCCGCCTCCTTCTTTTTCCTCTGCTTCTCGGCCTCCTCGGCGCGCTTTCTTTCCTCCGCCTCCTGCTTCCTCTTCGTCTCCTCGGCCTCTCTCCGCGCCTTCAGCTCCGCCTTCGTGGGGGCTGCCGGCGCCGCTGCAGGCTGAACACCCCCCTCGGCCGGCTCCGCAGCTCTAGGCACATTCGGATCGACGAGCGTGGGCGGATGTTCGCCGGGTGCAGTGGCAGGCGCTGCGGCGCGGCGCCTCCTGATGACGAGGCTCTTCGCGGCCAGCAGGCCGCCCGAAAGGAGGATCAGTCCCCCGCCGCCGATCAGGAGCGCAACTCCGTATTTATCGCGGAACTTCGGGGTGAAGGTTTCGTCGATGAAAGACTCCACAGACCGCAGGATATCGGCCGGGCTGAAAACCCCTTCGTCGTCGCCCTCCTTCGCCGGGGGCGCAGGTATCGGAGTCGGAGCTGGAGCCGGGGCCTTCTCAGGCGTTGCGGTGTCCTTCGGGACCGAGGCCTCAGCGGAAGAAACTGTGCCCGATCCGGGCCGCGGACTCTGTCCGAAGTACATGCCCCAGTTCCCTGAAGCATATCTGCAGATGCCGCCGGAGCCCTTGAGGTTGCCGACCCACGCATCGGCCCACTTCGCCAGCGCACGCTTGTCGGTCGGCGGATTTTCGGGCAAGGGACGAAGCCGTTTCATATTCCGCTCGTCGCACTCCGGATAATCGGCGAGCCTGCATGTCGTACCCTTGAACCCGCAAACTGATCCTGTCGGATAATTTTTTCCCATAGGCCCTCTCGCCGGCAAAACCCCTATCACAACTGCCTGGGTATTTGTCGACAAAATGTCGCATAAGTTGCGCACTATTTTGCTATTTCTAACTTATTGAAATCGCTTGCTTTTGATCCGGCGAGCAGTCAGCCGCCTCGTCGAGGTTGTCCGTTGAGGAGCGAGGCGGAGTGGCTTCGGGTCCTGTCTGCGGACCACCCCCATTTGCGGCATCGCCGCGATCGGTCACGGAGCCTGTGCGGATGACTTTCCGCGGCTGCTGGCGTCAAATGGGGGTCCCCCGCTCCGCAGCCACCCGAAGCCGGAAACAGTCCTGCTGCAAAGAATGCAACGATCCGCTCCGAAACGGACAACCTCGACACGGCGACAGTCAGGAGCGCAATGGTGCCGAGTTGATGGAGCGGGGCCGGGCATTCTTCGCAGCGGGGCTCGAGGAGGCCGGATTCCGTAGCCTGTCATGAACCGGCCGACGAAAGCCCAGCGAGGAGCCGGCGCCTGAGGCGACGAGCGTAGCGAGAAG
>JAFGMW010000114.1 GCA_016927275.1 Pseudomonadota bacterium | reverse complement strand
TTTTACAGCGTCATCGGAAAAAGGGTCCTCAAATTGTGGCGGCCTGCCTGCCGGTAGGCAGGGAGGAGCCGCCCTGCGACAGCCTGCCTGCCGGTAGGCAGGGACCCGAAGCCGATTAACTATGACCTCCAATGACCTCATCAAGATTCTCTCCCTCACCCCCCATCCCGAGGGCGGGGATTACAGGGAGAGCTATCGGGCGCGGGGGAAAGACATCAGAGCAAGCAAATCATCATGAATATCAGTATGTTACCCTTGCCTTGCTATCGAGCGCAGGGGAAGATCGAGGCCAGGGCTTGATTGACCAATAAGAGGTGGCTTGTTACTGATGCCCGGTCGATCGACATTGTCTGACTGTCTCTTTTATAAAGAAAGGCAGAGTTGAATATGGATATGAAAGTTATTTTCCCTGGAGGGAAAAGGGCGGATGCAATTTACAAGGGTTTTACCATCAGGACTGATCAGTCAAAACATTCCGGCGGCGATGGTTCGGCCCCACAACCGTTCGACCTATTCCTGGCCTCCATCGGTACTTGTGCAGGTGTTTACGTTTTATCATTTTGCAAGGAGCGCGGTATTTCTGCTGAAGGCCTGAGTCTGATTTTACGGACTGAGAAGAACAAGAAAACGAATATGCTCGAAAAGATTTCAATAGAGATTCAGATCCCTCCTGAGTTTCCTGAAAAATATAAGGGGGCGGTTATCCGAGCCGCTGAATTATGCGCTGTCACCAAACACTTATTTGCACCGCCCAAATTCGACATATGCACGAAGGTGCCGGGAGCCGATGCGCGCTGACGCCGGTTGGACTTGAGTGAGAAAAGCGTTGAAATGGGGAACCGCCCTCCGTTGACCGCAACTGCGTCGGCAGACAGCGCAGACGGTTGTGGATAAAGAGACAGGGGGCTCGCGCGCGACGGACCGGCTCGCAGTAATTGCTTGATAAATGGAGCAAACATTGAGAAAAAGGGCCGGTTTCCGGGACAAAATTCGGGCGACGTTGTCATTGCCGAAACAAAAGGAGATCACATGAATAAGAAGGTGGATATACTTGTCATCGGCGCCGGCCCCGCAGGGGTTGTGAGCGCCTGCACCGCCAGGAGATATTATCCGGGCAAGAATATCCTGGTGATGAAGAATGTGCCGAACGGCTGCATCCCGTGCGGCATTCCCTATATGTTCTCGAGCCTGAAGAATCCCCAGGACAACATCCTGGGCATGGACAACCTGATAAAAAATAACGTCGAGGTGGCAGTCGATGAGGCTCAGAAGATAGACCGGAAGAGGAAAAGCGTGGAGACAAAAAAAGGCGACGAATATATCTACGACAAATTGATTCTGGCAGTGGGCTCTTCCCCTGTCGTTCCCAGGGTCCCCGGCATCGATAAAAAGGGGGTATATCCCATATTCAAAGATATGGATTATCTCAAGAACTGCATCGACGAAATCAAAATGGGGAAAAACATTTTGATAATCGGAGGGGGATTCATAGGCGTGGAATTTGCGGATGAAATCTCAAAGATACAGGGCCTCAACGTATATTTGGTGGAGACCCTCTCTCATCTCCTGGCGAATTCCTTTGATCAGGAGTTTTCATTGATGGTCGAGGAAAAGCTTAAGGGAAAAGGCGTCAAAATTCTTCTCAATACAAAAGTGGTAGAGATCATGGGAGAGGCGAAGGTCGAGGGTGTGCGATTTGAAAACGGCGAAGAGCTGAAAGTGGACGGCGTAATCCTCGGGATAGGGGCGGTCCCGAACACGAAGCTTGCGACCGATGCGGGTCTGGATCTGGGCAGGGGCAAAGGGATATGGGTGGATGAGTATATGCGCACTGCCGACAATGATATCTTCGCCGTGGGCGATTGCGCGGGGAAGAGAGACTTCTATACAAGAAGGGATACCGCGGTCATGCTGGCCTCGACAGCCACAGCCGAGGCTAGGGTCGCGGGGGCGAGCCTTTATCAGTTGAAGGTAGTACGCGAAAATAAAGGGACGATCGCGATTTATTCCACCTATATGGACGGCCTGGTGCTTGGTTCGGCCGGGCTTACCGAAACGAGCGCCAAGAAGGAGTGTTTTGAGATCGTCGTGGGGAACACGGAAGGTGTGGACAAACACCCGAGAAGCCTGCCGGGGGCGAACAAGATAAAGGTCAAGCTGATTTTCTCTCGGCAGTCGGGGATACTCATGGGCGGTCAGGTCTCCGGCGGCATATCGGCCGGCGAGATGATCAATATAATCGGCATGGCCATACAACAGAGGGTCTCTGTGACGGAGCTGGAGACGCTGCAGATGGCGACGCATCCGTATTTGACGAGCGCGCCTACCATGTATCCGATCGTGTTGGCTGCCCAGGACGCATTGAATAAAATAGCGATTTGATATTCGGACGAACCGGATTTGATCTCATGACCTGTCCGTTCTGCAACGTATCTGAAGATCGCATCGTCGCAAGGGGGCAGCTGGTCCTTGCGATTACGGATAAGTACCCGGTGAGCAAGGGGCATACGCTGATAATTCCAAAGCGTCACGTGGCCAGCTATTTTGACCTGACCGAAGTCGAGCGGAGCGAGATGCAGCGGATGATGATCGCTGTGAAGCTGCGGCTGGATGCGGATCTGAAACCGGAGGGCTACAATTTTGGCGTAAACATCGGCCGCGCTGCAGGCCAGACCATAGACCATGTTCACATGCACCTGATCCCGCGCTACGGGGGAGACATGCCCGATCCCCGCGGCGGTGTCCGGGGCGTGATTCCTGAGCGGCAGAAGTACCCGAAAGGATAATCAGCATGGCCCGGCACGAAGCAGCCATCTTAGCAGCGGCGTTTGCTGCGGCTTGTGCGGCAGTGGCTGTGCAGTGGGCCCAACAGGGGTTAGTCCCAGATCTGTAGCTCCAGGGATTAAGACCGGGGGAAGGCGAGTTCGTCCGCGCGGCAGCGAGCGGGTCATTGATCCCGGCGGCGGAAAAGGCAAAAGCCGCGTGACTGTTGGCAAGGCCGGGGTTTTGGGTTAGATCGGTCTGCAAAGGGGGCCCCATGACGAATCGTACCTTCGAGAGCTGCGCCAGGAAGTTCGAGATTACCGCGGCCGATATGGCCGCAATGGTCAGTGACTTTCACAACGAGATGGAGGCGGGGCTCGAGGGACGCGATTCCTCCCTCAAGATGATCCCCACGTTTGTCGATCGCGCCACGGGCAATGAGGAGGGGAGCTACATCGCCCTGGACCTGGGCGGCACGAACTTCCGCGTGCTGGACGTGAGGCTCGACGGCAGGGGCGGGATCTCGGTCGAGCACGTCGGCAAGTACGTGATCCCCACCGCGGTCATGCGCGGCACGGGGGAGCAGCTCTTCAACTTCATAGCAGGCTCGATAAGCGACTTCGTCAATGCCAACAAGATCGACGCAGGGGCAGGCCGCAAGCTCGGCTTCACCTTCTCGTTCCCGGTCAAACAGACCGCGGTCGCGAGGGGGATTCTGATAAACTGGACCAAGGACTTCTCCGCCACCGGCGTGGTAGGGAGCGACGTGGTGGAGCTGCTCTCGAAGGCGCTCGAGGGCTACGGGCTGGGCGGCATCCGGATATCCGCGCTGCTCAACGATACCGTGGGCACCCTCGTCGCGAAGTCGTACGAGGACCCGGGCTGCGACGTGGGGGTGATCTTCGGCACCGGCACCAACGCCTGCTACCGCGAGCGCATGGGGAGGATAAAGAAACTCTCCGGCGCCGCCGCGGACGACCACATGATCGTCAACATCGAGTGGGGCAACTTCAGCAAGTCGCCCGCGAACGAATTCGACCGCATGCTCGACCAGGCCAGCGGAAACCCCGGACAGCAGCTCATGGAGAAGAAGATATCGGGCATGTACATGGGCGAGCTGGCCAGGCTTTTGATATCGGACCTCATCGCGGAGAAGGGCCTGTTCGCAGGGCGGAGCGTGAGCTTTGCGCGCGGCCAGTTCGAGTCGCAGCACATGTCTCTTATCGAGGCCGACGGCTCCGTCGATCTGGCCGGGGTGAAGCGATTCCTGGAGGGGATGGGGATCCGGGAGCACTCGCTGGAGGACAGATCTCTTCTGAAGCAGGCCTGCCTCGCGGTCTCCGACCGGGCGGCGAAGATAAGCGCGGCCGCGCTCTCCGCTGTCTTCACGTGGATGGATCCCAGGCTCGAGGGCGGGCATGCTGCCGCGATCGACGGCTCGGTCTACGAGAAGCACCCCGGCTTCAGGGAGAGGGTGCTGGACGCGCTCCGCGAGCTGCACGGCGAAAAGGCGGAAAACCTCGCGCTCGTCTCCGCAAAGGACGGCTCCGGCGTGGGCGCGGCGGTCGTGGCCGCTGTCGCCGCCGGGGCATGAGCCTCAGCGCGGAGCTTCCTCGCCTGTTTCAGCCTCGGGCTCCTCGACCCCGCTGTCCGCGTGGGTCGGGTACCGGTCGTGCTTGATGAAGGTGTGATGGATGTCGTGGTAGTGATCCCCCGGGACTTTGGGATTTTCCGGCTGCAGCGTCCCGCTATACGAGAAGACCGCTATCGCGGCCACGAAGAGCGCGAGGCTCGCCAACATCCTGATCCCCGCCGACCTGCCTGCCCCCTTCCACTCGCCCGATTTCCAGCTCCAGAGGTTCGAAGTGAGTATTATGAAGACCATGAAGAGCGGCCACGCGATCGTGGGCGCGAGGTCCCCGCCTATCTCCTGAGAGGCCTTGCTGAAGAATATGAGCGAGCCCCAGAACCCGACTCCCATGAGCACCGCCAGCAGCCAGTATTTGCCGGTGCCGGGCAGGGCGAGCTTGGAGAAGCTGCGCCTCTTCACGTTCAGCGCGAGGAAGTAGATGACGTACGGTATCCAGGCGGAGGAGAAGATGACGACCCAGGCTATGACCCCCGAGGCGAGTTTGCCCTGGCCGAACTCATCCACTGCGATTTTCGAGACCGAGGGGTTCGCCCAGATATAGCTCACGCCCTGCGCCACCGATCCCGCACCCGCGATGATAGCGAGCACGACTCCCAGCACGAGCTTGCCCGGCTCTATCTTCTTTGTCCTGCCCTCAGCCTCCTGCGCGCCCGCCTTGTTCCTGTCGCGCGCAGCGCCTGCGGCAGTGCCCAGGAGCACCGCTAGGATGAAGATGGCGATGCCGATGAGCTGCGCATAGCTGTAGGGGGTGCCCATGACCCCCTTGTGCCAGAGTATGGGGATGAGCGCCGAGCCGGCGGTGCCCATGGATATGTTGATGACAAACGCAAGCCCGATGCCGACGTAGCGGAAGGAGAGGGCGAAGGCGATCTGGCCGAGGCCGAAGGCGATCCCTCCTGCGATCATGGCAACGAGGACGTTCGGCGGGAGCGCTTTCACCACAGCGATGACGTCGTGGCCCATCACCAGGATGGAGAGCCAGGGGAGTATCAAAAACCCCCAGAAGGAGAACGCGAACCATGTGTTCTCCTCCTCCCAGCGCACCATGTACTTCATCGGGGCTGCGAAAGAGCCGTTGATGAAACCGGCAACCAGCACCAGCACAAGCGCCATGATTATGAGATGCATCTGTCCCCCCCCTGAATGGGCCTCGCACAGATTAAAAGTGGATTGTGCGGAGGCCTGATCGGATGTATATATCAATCACCATGAAAAAACTATCCATTTTGAGGGCAGCTGCGATAGCGGCGGTGGTGATGATCTCGGCGGAGGCTGCGGCGCAGGTCGGCTTCAACCCCGAGTACCTGGGCAACGCGGCCGGCGCGCCCAGGCCCGGCTTCTGCCTCAAGTTCTTCACCAGCTACTTCTACCAGAACGGGATCTCCGCCCACGACGTGGAGACCGCGTTCGAGCCGCAGGTGTTCATCCCCGGATTCTCCGGCGACATAAAGCGCGACCAGATCCAGTTCATCGCTCACCTGCCGGTGGGCTATCGCAGGGAGAGGACCGCGGCCGGCACCGTGGAGTCGGTCACGGGCATCGGCACCCTCACGGTCAACGTTGAGCACTTCTGGCACCTGATCGACGAGGAGGACGTTCAGTTCTGGTTCGACAACGCCATAACCTCCGGTTTCCCCACCGCCACAGACCACCAGGGGGGTAGCGCCGGGGGGACTTTGGCCCCCTTTACTCGCATCGGGGGCAACTCCTTTTCGATCGGCTGGTTCACCGAATCGTTCCTCAGGTACAAGAAGTGGCTGCTCTCCATCAACCCGGTCGCCGTGGTCTGGGCGTTCGAGGACGACCAGACGAACTCGCGCGACGGGCTCAACATCTCCGTCATGAACGGCTCGGCCGGCTATCAGTTCTGGAGGAAGGTGGCTCTCGGCGTGGACTTCGGCATGCAGCTCGGCCGCGTGGCGGGCAGCTACGACGGGACCGGCGCGGGCACGCCCTATGTGCTGCGCGCGTATGCGGGCCCCGCTGCCACGATCAACCTGCCCAGGGACTCCAGCCTCCAGATCGCAGGCGTGATAGACTTCGCCACGAAGAGGGAGTCCAAGGGGTTCGGCATATTCACCGCCCTCTGGCACCAGTTCTGAACGGTCTAAAGATAGTACTTCCAGACAAGATAGACGAT
>JAFGMW010000113.1 GCA_016927275.1 Pseudomonadota bacterium | reverse complement strand
TGACGTCGGAGCCGATCGCCCGTGCCAGATTGACAGACACGGTCGTCTTGCCGGTCCCACCCTTTCCTGAAGCCACTGCCAGAATCATCGAGCCTCTCCTCGTCGTTCATCTATCCTGTCTCAAGCATGGCCCTTGTCCGCTTTGATCCATATCAGCGGGAAAACGATGTCGCTCGTGCAGCACGGGATCCAGACGGCAAGAAACAGGAACAGGCCAATGCCGGCGACGGTCAGGAAATTCAATGCCCCCCCCAGCGCCATGGTCATATGAAACAGGGAGGTCCATGTGCTCAGGAAGACGTGGGCTGCGTGGGGAAAGCGGGTATGAGGCCATGCCATCCCTATGGCGATGCCGAGCAGGGCGAGGGGATTGACCAGCCACCACTTCTCGATGAAGCCGATGTGCACGGCGCGATGCGGCAGGCTGAAGAGCCACTCGCCCGCGAAGGGAATTATGGAGTCGCTCAGCGTAGCGATCCCGACAGAACCGACATACCCGATCAGGATCGTCCGCAGGAGCCTGCCGGGGGCATGCAACCTGTACATGGCGACGGTGACGAGGGCGCTGACGAGGACGTGAAGGGGGTGCAGAGTCCAGAAGAGCGTTTCCGAGACGTGCCGGGGAACCTGCTCCATCGACATGACCAGCATGATGGCTATGCCGGTGGCGGTCCCCAACGCGGTGAAGGGGGCGTGTTTTCTGAGCTGAAGGATGATCTCCGCCGCCATCATGCCTCCCTCGGCGCACCGCCCGAATCGGCGATGCGCATGTCCGCCTGCGCCAGAAGGGCATTGACGCCCACCGGCAGGCAGGCCCGCCCCGCGATCACCGGGCACTTGACCTTGAACAGGAAAAAGATGTTGCGGGGGACTTCGCTGAGAGACTCGAAATTCCCCTGCCCCTTTGCAATGATCATGTCTGCCGCGTCGAAACGGCTGCGAAACTCAGGGCTGCACTGCGCAAGCAGCGTACCCGGAGCGTCCGAGCCGTTGTCGATCACCTCGACGATGTGGTGAAGGCCGGCGGCCCTCGCATCCGCCAGGGTCGCATCGTTGATGACCGGTGCGCCGCGCACGGCCAGCGTCACCCTGTCCGGAGAGAGCCGCTCGATGAGGAGGCGGTCTAACACTATCTCTCCGGCGTTGTCCGCCAGATAGAGTATGTTCCCGGCTTCGGCGGCAGCGCGCCTGAAGCGATCGCAATCCCCCGCGAGGTTCCCGGCGAGCGCATCGGCGATCGAGCTGCGGACATCTTCCTCGGTCACGCTGCCCCTGGCGCCCATGTCTATCACGTTGCCGGCGATCGCCAGCCGCACGGCGGTGGCCAGCGGGTCGGACGAGGCATCCACCTCTGCCCTCAATTCATGAATGAGGCCGATGGCCATGCGGTTCATGCGGTCCTTGGACGCGCGATAGGGGTCCTCATTTCCCGTGACCTCTCGAAGCATACTGTGTATCCGCTGCCCCAGGACAGGCGGGGGATTTGAGAGATCCATCTCCCTCGACCAGCCCAGAACCTCTCGAACGATCCGCTCATGGACCGCAGGATCGTCGGACACCATCCTGGCCGCGTCCAGGGACTGGCGTATGAAGCACGGTATGCAGTCGAGAGAGGACTTCATTCCGCCGCTCATGCCCAGTGGCTTTCCACGTCCGACGATTTTGCCTCGACCAGTTTGTTTGAGCGGTATTGATCGAGGGCCATGGCGATGGTCGGGGCGTCGCAGTTGTAGATTTTGATCCCCGCGGCCGCAAGTACGCCAAAGGCCTTCGGGCCGCAATGCCCGCTCACCACCGCCTGCACGCCGAGCCGGGCGACCGTCTGCGCGGACTGGATACCGGCACCCTGCGCCGCGTTGAGGTTCTGCCGGTTGTCGACCACCTCGAATGTCGCGCTGTCCAGATCGTAGACGAGAAACTTGGGCGCACGTCCGAAACGGGTGTCCAGCGGGGCATTGAGGTCCTCCCCTGAGGTCGTGAACGCTATCTTCATAATAAATGATCTCCTTTGCCATTGTCGAGGATACAGAACGGCCCACCCCCTTAACTCACAGGGGAGGCCGAACTGCAAGCCCGGATCGAATCGCTACTCTGCGCCGCCCTCGAGCTCGGACAGGCGCTTCTTGATCGAATCGAGCTCCTGCTGCAGCGCATCCGCCTGATCCTTGAGAAACCCCTTCTCCGCCTCAGGGTCGGGCTTCACATAGGGTGCCGGATAACCGCTCGAGCGCATCCAGCCCGGCTGGCCTGTGGCGTAGTACATATGACGCCACCCCCAGCCACCTCCGCCAAAGCCGCGGCCGCGGCCGCGGCCGAAACCCCTGCCGTAACCGTACCACGGCCCCGAGTTCGCATAGCCCGGAGCGCCGTACCCTGCGCAGTATCCGGCGCCACGGCCGGTCATCGATCCTGCACCCATCGGTCCTGTCCCGTCTCCTCTCGGCATACGATCACCCTCCTTTCTCCGTATTTATCTCCCTCACCATGTTCGCACCGCATTTCGGGCATTTCATCTCCGCACAGGGCGCACCGCGCTGGTGCGCCTGGCGGAACCCGCATTTGGGACATATGCAGAATCCCTCCGGGCCGGCCGCAAGCGGCCCGCCCATCCGGCCGCGCCCGCCGCCACTGCCTGGACGCCCTGCACCCCGTCCGCCTCCACGTCCTCCGCCTCCCATGCCTCCTCCGCCTCCCATGCCTCTCATATATCCTCCTTTCCCCTCACCAGCGCCTTCCACGCCTCCAGCGGCCCCCGCCGCGGCCCCCTCCGCCCGGCCATGGCCGCGGCTGATCCGCGACATTGATCACATTGCCGCCCTCTATCCGGATCGCCTTGCCGTTTATGAGCGCGCCGGCTACCGTCCTGTGGGCGCTGTTCAGTATCCTGTCAAAGGTCTGGCGCGAGACGTTCATCTTTGCCGCAGCCTCCTCGTGGTAGAGCCCCTCGATGTCCGCGAGCCTCATGGCCTCGATCTCGTCCAGGCGAAGGATCACCTCCTGCAGATCGGAGAGCGGGATACCCCTGGGCTTGAAGTAGTCGTGCATCAGGGTCCAGCCCACCCTCCTGAATTTGAACGGCCTCGGCATGATCACTCCCAGTAATAAGCATATGCCCATAACCCCTCATCGGTCAATCATAATCTCAAGGGGAGGATGACAAAGAGGGCCCCTCTCCAGGGGGCCCTCTTTAAATTTATGTACTTGATATCACAGCTTTTTATGGCACAGCCACCAGTCGAGGCATTCGAACTCGCCTGACTTCGCCTTTTGAAACCTCTCCTGTGCCGTCTTGACGTCCTTGGGCGGCGGGATGATCACGTGGTCCTTCCCCACGACTTCGCTATCCGGCCAGTGCGCCGGCATCGCAACTCCGTTCTTGTCCGAGACCTGCATCGCCTGGACCGACCTCAATATCTCGTCCATGTTTCTGCCCAGCTCCTGCGGATAATAGAACATTATCCTTATCGCCCCCTCCGCATCCACCACGAAGACGGCCCTGACCGTATTCGATCCCTTGCCGGGGTGAATTAAACCCAGTTTCTCCGCCACGGCCCCGGTATCGGCAATGATGGGGAACTGGATCTGGACGTCCAACTTTTCCTTTATCCACTCCTCCCACTTGATGTGGGAGAATACCTGGTCCACGCTCATGCCGATGAGCTCGCAGTTCAGGGCTCTGAACTTTTCGTATCTCTTCTGAAAGGCCACGAACTCCGTCGTGCACACCGGCGTAAAATCCGCGGGATGGCTGAACAGGACAAACCATTTGCCCGAATAGTCGCCAGGCAGGTTCTTCATGCCGTGCGTTGTCTGAACCTTCATGTCAGGAAACCTGTCGCCGAGAAGCGGCATGCCCGTCTTCTCCTTTTCCATTTTTTATCTCCTCTCTGTTTTGTGTGACTTCCATATCGCAGCATCTGCACGCGACATCAAGAGAATAAAGGATCGGCGCTACCTTCGGCGGCCGGCTGCATTCACCGCATCCATGAGCGCCCTGGCCTGCGGGGAGGGCCTCCGCCTCTTGTGGAGCACGATGCCGATCTCGCGCACGCCCTCGAACTCGCGGATCATCACCGCGCGCTGGCCGCGCAGCTTCTGCTCGCGCGCGGAGAGCTCGGAGATGAGCCCCACCCCCATGCCCTGCGCTACCAGCGAGCAGATCGCCTCGGGGTAGTGCATCTCCATGGCGACCGTGGGCACCATGCCGTTCGAGCGGAAGACGTCCTCGATGAGCATGCGCGAGTGCGACGAGAGGGGATAGAGGATAAGCGGCTCGCCGCGCAGCTCGCGTATCGAGACTCTCGGGCCCTTGAATCGCGAACCCTGGGGCACGACCGCGACGATAGAGTCGCGGTACACCGTGGAGGAGTCGAGGCCCTGGGGGGTCCGGTTCGTGACCGCTATCGCGAACTCTATCTCGTGGCCCGCCACCATCTCCATGAGCTCGCCGCTGGCCCTGACCACCGCCTCGACCTTCACCTCGGGGTGGGCCCTCCTGAAGGCGGAGAGCACGCCGGGCATGATCTCGATGGCAGCGGTGTCGATCATGCCGAACTTGACCATGCCGCTCCCGAGCCCGCCGGCTCCCTGGGCGCCCCTGCAGACGTCCTCGACGGTCGCCAAGATCAGGTTCCCCTCCCTGAAGAGGTAGTCCCCGGCGGCGGTCGGGCTCGCGCGCGACTGCGGGTCGAACAGGGCGACGCCGAGCTCCCGCTCGAGTGCGCGCACCTGCTGGCTCACCGCGGACTGCGTGAGCTTGAGCCTGCGCGCAGCCTGCGAAAATCCGCGCTGGCGATATACCTCGCAGAATATCCTGAGCCTCTGCATATCCATGGATAACTCCATATGCCTCCGGGTCCTGTCGTCGGGCGGCTCCTCCCTGCCTACCGGCAGGCAGGCCGCCACAATTTGAGGACCCTTTTTCCGATGACGCTGTAAAAAGGGGCCTCAAAT
>JAFGMW010000112.1 GCA_016927275.1 Pseudomonadota bacterium | reverse complement strand
TCGCCGTATTTGATCTCAACGCCGAGCTTCCTTATGAACGCGACCTCGAAGTCGACCACGTCGTGCGGCAGCCTGAAGGACGGGATGCACGAGCGCAGCATGCCGCCGGGAAACCCCTCGCGCTCGTAGACCGTGACGCGATGGCCGCGAACGGCGAGCTCCGCCGCACACCCGAGCCCCGCCGGGCCCGCGCCTATCACGGCCACGTCCCTGCCGTCGCGCGCGGGCTGTGCGGGCTCGATCATCCCGTTTTGCATCTCCCAGTCCATGGCGAAGCGCTGCAGTCCACGGATGTCGATGGGACGCGCGAGCCCCTTTGCCGTGCACCTGTTCCCGCAGAGCGCACCCGCAGGGCATATTCGCGCGCAGGAGCCGGCGAGCACGTTCGTGCGCCTCAGCAGGCGCACTGCGCCCTCCATGTCGTCCCAGCGGATCTTGCGTATGAAGAGGCGCGGGTCCACTCCGGCCGGGCAGTCGCAGGCGCACGGCGGATCGGCGCACATGAGGCAGCGGTTCGCCTCCAGCTTTGCCGTGACCTGTGTATATGCTTCAATGCTCATTCTTTTCCGCCCATGGTCAGCGCCATGATCGCCTTGGCGGTGTGGAGGCGGTTCTCCGCCTCGTCGTAGATGATCGAGTGGAGCGGGTCGTCTATCACCCCGTCCTCGACCTCCCTGCCCCGGTCCGCAGGCAGCGCGTGCATGTACTTCACGTCCTTGTGGGCGAGCTTCATGCGGCGCGAGTCGCAGATCCAGTCCCTGTGCCTCGAGAGGTTCTCCTTCATCGCCCCCTTCTGCTCGTCGCTGTCCTCCCACTTCGCGAAATGGGCGAACCCTCCCCAGTTCTTGGGGATGACGATCTGGGCGCCGCGGAAACCCTCGTCCATGTCGGAAACGAACCTGAGGCCCCCGCCGTTCTCAGTAGCGTTTTTCTTCGCCTGGGCCACGATCCCGGGCTGGAGCGGGAACTCGGGCGGCGCGGCCACGGTCACGTCCATGCCAAAGCGCGCAAAGAGGAGTATCTGCGACTGCGGCACAGAGAGCGGCTTCGCGTGGCTCTCGGCGTATGCCCAGCTGATCGTGACCTTGAGCCCCTTCAGGTTCTTTCCGAACTTCTCCTGGATGGTCATGAGGTCCGCCATCCCCTGCATCGGGTGATACACGTCGTCCTGCAGCGACATCACCGGTATCTCTGAGTATCTCGCCAGCTCGCGCAGGTACTTGTTGCCTATGCCGTAGAAGCAGTTGCGGCACGCGATCGCATGCCCCATGCGCGAGAGGACGATCGCGGTGTCCCTGGCCGTCTCGCCGTGCGTGAGCTGCATCTTATCTGGCGTGAGGTCGTGGGAGTTGCCGCCGAGCTGCGTGATGCCGCAGCCCATGGAGTTGCGCGTGCGGGTGGACTGCTCGAAGAAGATCATGAATACGGTCTGGTTCGTGAGCCAATCGGTGATCCTGCCCTTCCTCTTCAGCTCCTTGAGTTCGCAGGAGAGATCCAGCACGCGGTCGATCTCCTCCTTCGTCCAGTCCTGCGTTGTGATGAAGTGGCGACCCTTGAGTGATCTCATAAAAAAACCCCCGGAGGGTCATTTTTTAACCCTTCGGGGGCAAAAGGACAAGCACTGAAAGTCATTGATTATCTGTCGGATCGTCCTCGTTGTCCTGTTCATCCTCAGCCTCTGCCTCTTCGGCCTCTGCAGCCTCATCCTCAACGCTCAGGGCAGCGGCGCTGCAGTCTGTCACGTTCGTCTCAGCCAGCTGGCCGACCAGGGCGGCGAGCTCCTCGATCGCAGGGGCGATCTCGCACCCGTCGGTCTCAAACGCCTTGGAGAGCACATCCTCGCCCTGGCGATACTCGTAGACCAGGCCGAAGTCGGAGGGGCTTGCGTCCACGACGCACTCGGGCGAGCCCTCCACCGGAAGAGTGTAGGTCAAAAGATTCGCCTCGCCGACCTTTGCGATCACGGACTGATAGTCCTCCTCTGAGATCTCGACAGAGCCGGAGCAGGAATCGACCGCGCTGCCCTGCGCATCGATGAGCGTCGCCTTGACCGTGATCCCCCTGGCCGCGTCGATGGTCACCTCTGTCTCCGCGTGCTCGACGCCTTCGTCGCCGAACCACCTCACGGTGAGCGACTCCATGGAGACGTCGCCCGAGACGTTGGGGTTGGCGTCGAACTGCATGCCGAATCCGTTGTCGTGGCTGCACGCTGCGAGCGTGGCGAGCAAAAACACAACTGCCGCTATCCTGTACATAGGTCCTCCTGAATGGTTTTGGTCAGGCATAAGCCTTTTCGGCGCACCCGTAAAATTGTTGCGTGAAAAATTCAATTTGTCGCCAAAGGGGCTGATCTTTGCAAGTCATTGATATTATTGATTTTAAATTCGAGATCCAAAGGCGGAGACGAACGCGGCGTAGAACGCGGCGGCCTTCCAGAGGTGCTCAACGGGGGTCCACTCGTTCGGCGCGTGCGCCTGCTCCTCGAAGCCCGGGCCGAATCCCACGCAGGGGATGCCGTGCATGCCGCAGATGGAAACCCCGTTTGTCGAGAAGGTCCATCGGCCCACCCTCGCATTCGAGCCGAAGAGAGAGCGATGCGCGGCCTTCGCAGCCGCGACCGCCGGATGATCCTCGGGCACGACCCACGACGGGAAGTACTTGTCCATGGGATAGATGAGGCCGGTGTACGCCGCTGTCTCGTACCGGGGCACCCGCACGGAACCGTCGGCCTTCTTGATGATCGCCTCTATCTCAGCGACCGCGCTCTCCCTTGTCTCGCCCGCGGTGAGCCTGCGGTCGAGATAGACCGTGCAGGAGTCCGCGACCGAGCAAAGCGACGGCGCGGTCGAGCGGATGTCGCTCATCACCACCGTCCCCCTGCCGAGAAAGGCGTCGTCGCGGAGCTTCTCGTTCAGCCCCTCGATCTCCCGGATCAGCGGCGCCATCCTGTAGATCGCGTTCACGCCCCGCCCGGGGGCTGAGCCGTGCGCGGAGAGGCCCGCGACCCGCGCCTCGATCTCCATGCGGCCGCGCTGGCCGCGGTAGATATTGAGCCCGGTGGGCTCGGTGATCACGCACACGTCGGGGCGGAGATTCTCCTCCTCGATGAGGTGCTTCCAGCACAGGCCGTCGCAGTCCTCCTCCATGACGGTGGCGGTGCAGTGGAGCGTGTAGTCGCCCTCGAGTGCGAGATCCCTGATCAGCTTTCCGGCGTAGACCATGGCCGCCGCGCCGCCCTTCTGGTCGGCCGAACCCCTGCCCCACACCCTGCCGTCCTTCACGAATCCCTTGAACGGATCGAAATTCCAGAGGGAGCGGTCCCCTTCGCCCACCGTGTCGATGTGCGCGTCGATCGCGATCTTTTTCTTCCCGCTCCCGATCCTGCCTATGGCGGAGCCCAGGCGGTCCACGCGCACATCGTCGAACCCCACGGCGCGCATCTCGGCGCAGACCCGCTCGACCGCCCGCTTCTCCCCGCACGACGGCGAGCGGATCGACACGATCTCCGCGAGGAAGCCCGCGATCGGGCCCTCGAGCGATTCTGCCTTTTTGAGGATTTCGGACAACGCCATCTGCGACTCCCGGTGAGACGCCTCAGCGGCGCCTGACGAAGTTGCCGTAGCCGGGCTGTGCGGTGACCCCCCTGCCCTCCTCGAAGACCGTGCTGCCGCGGCAGATGGTGCGCACGATCCTGCCCGTGAACTCCGCCCCCTCGAACGGGGTCTGCTTGCCCTTCGAGAGGAACTCCCCGCCGCGCACCGTCCATTTCCTCTTCGGGTCGAAGAGCGCGAGGTCCGCGTCCATGCCGGGCGCGATCGCGCCCTTGCGGTCGCCGAGGCCCAGGCGCGCCGCCGCTGCCGAGGACGTTATCTCCACGAGGCGCGCGAGCGTGATGCGGCCCTTCGAGTACCCCTCCGATATGGCGAACGGCATGAGCAGCTGCGTGCCCGATATGCCCGAGTAGTCGGTCCAGATGCTGCCGGTCGCCTTCTCCTCGGGCCGGCACGGGGCGTGGTCGGAGGCGAGATACGCGATGTCGCCCGATATCAGATGCCCCCACAACGCCTCGGCGTCCTGCCTGGTCTTTATCACCGGCGAGGTCTTGAGCACGGAGCCTCGCTCCTCCATCTGATCGTGCGAGAAGGCGAGGTAGTGCGGGCAGGTCTCCATCGTGATCAGAGCGCCCTTCGCGCGCATCTCGAGGGCCGCCTTCGCGCCCGCGGCCGAGCCCACGTGCACTATGTGCAGCTGGCAGGCGGTCTCCTTCGCGATCCGCGCCGCCTGCCTGATGCCGTCCGCCTCCACCGGGTCCTTGCGCGACTCGTAGTAGGCCGCGGCGTCCCTCTTCCCGGAGGTGGCCATGCCGGCGGTGAGCTTCTGCGCCCGCTCCCGGTCCTCGGCGTGGATCGCCACGAGCTGGCCTATCTCGCCGGCGCGGCGCATCACCTCGAGCAGCTCCAGCGGCAGCAGGTGCTCGAAGGTCCGCATGCTCGAGAGCATGTAGCACTTCACCCCCACCACGCCCTCGTGCTTGAGGGTCTTCATCTGCGAGCGCCATGCGCCTGCCCGGAACGAGTTGCCCGACACCCCGCCCCAGAGGGCGAAGTCGATCACCGACATCTCGCCTATGGCCTTGAGCTTCGCGTAGAGGCCCGCGCGGTCGGTCACCGGAGGCACCGAGGTGTCGGGCATGTCCACGACGCAGGTGATCCCCCCGGCGGCCGCGGACATTGAGCCCAGGATGAAGTCCTCGTGCTCGGTGTAGCCCGGGGTGTTGAAGTGCACGTGCGCGTCGATCCCGCCCGGGACGGCGATGAGCCCCGACGCATCGATCACGTTCCTGCACCTGGGGAGGGGATCGGAGGCGGGGATCACCTGCCGGAACGTGTCGCCGTCCATGAGTATATGGACGCTGCGGGTCTCGTTCCCCTCGCCCGAGCTGATCCGTGCGTTGGCAACCAGCGTCATCATCCGTCATCCCCTCTGCGCTTTTATCAGCCGGTCGCTCTCGGCCACACGCGACTGCTGCTCGATCCAGTATTCCTGCGATCTCTGCGCCCTCAGCTCCTCGACGGTCTTGCCCTGCTGCTCGACCCACGTGTAGTACTTGAGGTTGGCCCAGCAGTCGTGCGAATGGGCGGTCCCGTCGAGTATGTGGTCCTGGCCCTGGCCGTGGAATATGGATGAGACGCGCCGCTTCGCCTCGTCCGGCCCCATCGGCCCCATCTCCCGGTTCATGTCCGCGAGCACGCTCCTGTAGCGGTCGGTGCCGTCGGTGGCGATCGTGAAGATCATGTCGCCCCTGCCGAACCCGTAGTGCCTCGCCGCCTTTATGGAGCCCAGTATGTTGCATATGCTGGAGATTCCGAAGATGTCGCGCAGGCACTCGAGGAGCCCCGGGTCGGCGCCGAAGGAGGCCATGGCCTGCAGCCCGGCGTCCTCGGTGAAGAGCTGCATCCCCTTCTTTGAGTCCCACTCGTCCACGCACATGATGGCGTCCATGTTGTCGGTGTTGTGTATCCAGGTGACGTGCTTGTCGCCTATGCCCTGGATATCGTGGCCGCCGAAGCCGTTGCAGTAGAGCGTGGGGCACTGCAACGGCTCGAGGCCGACCACCCGCGTCTCCGGGTGAACCTGCTTGATCCGGTCGCCCGATGCGATGGTGCCGGCCGAGCCCATCGCGGAGACGAGCGCGGCAAGGCGCCCGGCCCTCCCGTCGGCCTTCAGCCCCTCGAAGAGCTCGAGCAGGGTGTTGCCTGTCACGAAGTAATGAAAGCGGTAGTTGGCGAACTCGGAGAACTGGTTGACTATGATCGTGTCCCTCTCGCGGGCGAGCTCCTTCGCCTTGTCGTAGATCTCCTTCACGTTCGACTCGCAGCCCGGGGTCTTTATGTATTTCGCCCCGTAGTATTCGATCCGCTCGAAGCGCTCCTGGCTCATCTCCTCGGGCAGGATCACGAGCGAGTCGTAGCCCATCCTCTCGCCCACGTAGGCCCCGCCCACGCCGTAGTTGCCGGTGCTGGGCCAGACGAGCCTGTGCCTCCCCGGGCTGATCTCACCGCGGGCCTGCCTCTCCACGGTGCACGAGTACGTTGCGCCCACCTTGTGGCTGCCGGTGGGGAAGAAACAGCCGATGAGGAGGCAGATGTCGGCCTCTATGCCGGTGATCTCCCTAGGGATCACGACGTGGCGCACCCCGCCCTCGAAGTCGCGCCAGTTGATGTTGTAGAGGTTCAGCGGGGAGAGCGGCTGCGATTCATACGCCGCGCGCGCATCTGCCCTGGTCTTTTCGGGGATCTTCTCAGGGTGGAGCATCTCCTCGAATGTGGGACCCCATATCCGCTTCTGCGCCATATCATCCCCCGCTGCTGCCCGAATTCTATATTCCCATCCGGCAAAATTCCAAGCACCAAATCCCAAAAACAGGCGATTCACATGCGCTTCCAGAGGCGGGCGGCAAGCCGCCTCGCCCTGGCGGCCAGCGAAACCTCGTCGAACCCCCTGATCTCGAAGTCGCGCATGAGCTCCCTGCCCGCAACGATCGTGGTGCGCACCGGCGCCGACAGGGCGCCGAAGATGAGGTGCGCCTCCGCGTTCGCCGCTGTGACCGGCGTGCGCGGGACCGCATCCACAATTATGAAGTCCGCGGCCGCCCCCCTCCTCAGCCGGCCCAGCCCGCAGCCGAACGCACCCGACGCGAGCTCGGGGGCCGCGCCCCATATCGCATAGGCCGCCTCGCGCATCCCGGCCTGCGCGTCGCGGGCGCCCGCCCTGTGCACGACCGAGGCCAGGAGCGCGTCCTGCGAAATCCCGGCCGACATCCCGTCGGTGCCTATGGCCACCGGCACGCCGGCGCGGGCCATTGCGAGCACAGGCGCCACGCCGACCGCGTTGGCGAGGTTGGACATCGGGTTGTGCGCGACCGTGGCGCCGCTTCTCTTGAGCAGGGAGATGTCCCTCCCGTTCACGTGCACGCAGTGGGCCGCGATAGAGCCTCTGCGCAGCACGCCCATCTCCGCGAACCTGGCGGCGGGCGTGATCCTGAAGCGCCGCCGGGTCGCGGCGACGTCCTCCGCACCCTCGGCCACGTGCACGTGCGCGCCCACGCCGTAGACCTCCATCAGCTCGCGCGCCGCCTCGATGGTGGCGTCCGAGAGCGTCATAGAGGCGTGCAGCCCCACCATGCCCCGCTGCAGGCAGCCGGGCTCCCTCGCGATCCTCGCGCGGATCGATTCGAGAAACGACGCGCTCTCCTCGGCCGCCTCGTCGCGGAGCCGCCTGCCCCCGCGATCGGAGATCTCGAACGAGAGGCACGCCCTGAGGCCCACCTGCCTCACCGCCTCCGATACCGTGTGGAGCGAGCCGCGTATCGCGCCGTAGCTCGCATGGTGGTCGAAGACCGTGGTCACCCCTGCGCGGACCGAGGCGATCGCGCCGAGAAGCGCGCTAGCGTGGACATCGTCGAGTGTGAGCGCCCTGTCCAGCCGCCACCAGAGCCTCTCCAGCACCTGGCCGAACGCCCTCGCCCTGCGGGCCGGCGCCCCCAGCGCGAGCATGCCGTAGAGGTGCATGTGCGGGTTGACGAGGCCGGGCAGCACGTACCTGCCGCGCGCGTCGATCGCCCTCGCGCCGCGCGCGTCGGGCGCGCGGGAGTCGTCGCCCAGCGACTCTATCGTGCCGCCGCGCGCGAGGATGAAGCCGCACGGGATCGCGCGGCCCCTGCCCGCTATGATGCAGGCGTTGCGCACGATTATCGGGCGATCGGGCATCTTAACTCTCCGTGTCGCTTCATCGCTCGCCGGCCATCCGGCCGCCGTTCAGCTGGTATCTCCTCACAGCGCTCGAATGCTCCGAGAGGGTGGCGGAGAACTCGTGGGTCCCGTCTTTTTTCGACACGAAATACAGATAGTCGCTCGGCGAGGGGTTCAGCACCGCGGCCAGCGAGGCCTTTCCGGGGCTGCATATCGGGCCGGGCGGCAGCCCGGGATGCAAATAGGTGTTGTAGCGGTGCGGGTTCGATATGTCCTGTTTGCGTATGTTCCCGTCGAAATCGACAAGGCCGTAGATGATGGTGGGATCGCTCTGCAGGGGCATGCCCCTCCCGAGCCTGTTGAAGAACACCGACGCTATGAGGGGGCGCTCCGAGGGGTCGCCGGTTTCCTTCTCGACTATCGAGGCGAGCGTCACCACGTCCCTCATGCCCATGCCCTCCCTCGGGGAGCCCTCGGCCGAGAGATCCTTCCAGACCTCCGCGAACCGATCGGTCATCACCTTTATGAGGGCTGCCTCTCCGAGGGGCTTTGCGACAAGATATGTGTCCGGGAAGAGATAGCCCTCGAGGGTGGGCGCCCCCTCGAAGCCCAGCGCCGCGGCCTTTCCCGGCTCCCTCGCCGCGGCCGCGAACCTCGCGGGCATGTCGTCGTCGACCAGAAACGGCTGGCGCTCGAGGGCGCGGGCGATATCGGCTATGGTCCACCCCTCTATGACCGTGAACGCGTACTGCTTCACCTCTCCGCGCGCGAGCATCCCCATGACCTCGGGCATCCTCACGCCGGCCGGAAACTCGTAGGTGCCCGCCTTGAGCCTGCGGTCCACCCCCCTCGCCCTGCCTACGACCTCGAAGAGCCGGGGGGTGCCGATCACGCCCTCGCGCGCTAGCCTCGCCGCGATCGCGCGCATCGACATGCCGGGCTCGATCAGCACCTCGGCGGTGAGCTGCGAACGCCAGCGCGTCGCCCCCACGTAGATCGCGAGCCCGGTGGCCGCCGCGAGAAAAGCCGACGCGATCAGCACGAATGCGAGAAAGCGGCGAATCGCCCTCATCCTAAGAACCCCTCCCCTCCCTCCAACCGATCCCCTCTCGAGTCGAGATAGTCCTGCAGGATCGCGACCGCGGCCATCTTGTCGATCACCTCCCTGCGCCTCTTCCTGCTCACGTCCGCCTCGATCAGGCGTTGCTCCGCCGTCGCCGTTGAAAAACGTTCATCCCACATCTCGACTGGCGTGTCGAGGCCAGCGGCCTCCATCGCCCCCTTGAGCCTGGCCGTGAACGCCTCGACCTTTGCCGCCTGCGGCCCGATACCGCCCTCCTCGTCGAGCGGCAGGCCGACGAGGATGAGGGTCGCCTCGAGCTCACGCGCATGCCTCATGATCTCGTCGAAGTCCCGGCCGCCCCCTCGCCTCTCTATCACGCCGATACCCTGGGCGATCAGCCCCATCGGGTCGCTGGCTGCCAGCCCGATCCGCTTGGAGCCTATGTCGAGGCAGAGAATACGCATAAATACCGGGATCCGGGACCCGGGACCCGGGACCCGGAAACCGTTAACCGGAAACCGTTAACCGTTAACCGTTAACCGCGTATTAACCCTTTTGTGGTGATGCATCAAGTAACATCTTGATTTCCGACAAAAAAATTGGCATCGAGGGACGATGGAGAGAGTACGAATCATCGTCCACGGCATGGTCCAGGGGGTCTTCTTCAGGGCCAACACGATAAGGCAGGCGGAGAGGATGGGGATAACGGGATTTGTCCGCAACCTGCCGGACGGCTCCGTGGAAGCGGTGGCAGAGGGACCGAGGGCCGATCTGGAGGGGTTCGTGGCCTGGTGCCACAGGGGGCCGGACATGGCGCGCGTTGAAAGGGTGGATGTGAGCTGGGAGAGCCCGAGCGGCTCTTTCCGCGGCTTCGGGCTTGGCTAGGCCTTCCATTTGACACGGCTCGGCCGGCGGGTGTATAGAGACAAAAATTTCTGCAGGGACCCGTTTCAAACGATCTAAAAGGGGAGGGATCATGAGGATGATAAAGTTCGGTGTTGTCGCTCTGGCGCTGGTGTCAATCGCAGCATACGCAGCCGGCTGCGGCAGCGGCTCCTCGTCGGGCAAGGTGCTGGTCGAGGTCAACGGCGAAAAGATAACTGAAGGGGATCTCGACTTCCTGTCCGAGGTGAACCCGAGGATCGCACAGCAGATCAACAACCCCGAAGGCAAGAAGAGGATACTCGACAACCTGGTGGAGCAGAACCTGCTGTACCAGCAGGCCATCAAGGAGGGGATCAACCGCGATCCCAAGGTCAAGGCCAAGGCGGACCTCTACCGCAAGGTGATCATCGCGCAGGCCCTGGTCGACGACGCCGTAGAAAAGATGGCGAAGGACTACTACGAGAAGAACCAGGACGAGTTCAAGAAGCTCAAGCTCTCCCACATCCAGATAAACTTCGGAGATGAGAAGGGAAAGAAGGACAAGAAGGC
>JAFGMW010000111.1 GCA_016927275.1 Pseudomonadota bacterium | reverse complement strand
GCCTCGCGGGCGAGCCTCGCCTCCTGATAGTTGGTCATGCCGATGACGTCCACACCCCAGGAGCGGTACAGGAGCGACTCGGCACGGGAGCTGAACATCGGCCCCTCGATGCAGAGGTATGTCCCCTCGCCGTGGACCCTGATTCCCAGGCCCTTCGCCGCCTTGGTCGCCTCGCGCCTCATCGCGGGGCAGACCGGTTCCGCGAATGCCACGTGGGCCACGATCCCGCCGCCGAAGAAAGTCTCCGCCCTGGACTTGGTGCGGTCTATGAACTGGTCGGCCATGAGGATGTCGCCCGGCCTTATCTCCTCGCGCATGGAGCCAACCGCCGACACGGAGACGATCTGCGTAACGCCCAGGGACTTGAGGGCGTATATGTTGGCCCTGAAGTTGATCTCGTGCGGGAGGATCCGGTGCCCGCGGCCGTGCCTGGGGAGGAAGGCGACCTCGATGCCGTCGAGCGCGCCGAGCATGAGGGCGTCGGAGGGCTCGCCGAAGGGGGTGGAGACCCTCTTCTCCTCCCTGATCTTCAGACCGGCCATGCTGTATAGCCCGCTGCCGCCGATTATGCCTATCGGTGCGTTCGCCATATCCCCTCCCGTTCAACTGCAGGGTGCGCTTTACACCACAAGCCCTCAATATTTGCAAGTGTATTAGAACTATATTAGTTTTCTTATATAATTAGTAATACTTACCTAATATAAAACTTGCTTCGGGTGGCGTCGGGTCAGGGATGCCTGTCGAGCGGCGTGTGAATTCGCCGCGAATCAGCAGCCCTATGATGACCGCGGCGAAGAGACGCAGGCGAGGAGGCGGCGTTTGAGCCGAGGAGCCGTAGTGAGACAGGCATCCCTGACCCGATGACAGCCTGCCTGCCGGCAGGCAGGGACCCGGAGGAAATGAAGGTCACGTGTCACGGATTTTTCGAGGCGAGCTGGCCGCAGGCGGCCATGATCTCGGCCCCCCTGCTGGCCCTCACGTTCACCTGCACCCCCCTGTCGTAGAGGTGTCTCCAGAAGCGCTCCACCGCGGCGTCGGAAGGGGCTGCGAACTCCGAGCCCTCGTAGGGGTTGAACGGTATGAGGTTTATCTTCGCGCGGACGCCCTCGATGAGTGAGACGAGCCTGGCCGCGTCGTCGGGCGAGTCGTTGACGCCGCCGATCATCACGTACTCGAAGGTGATGCGGTCGCCAAAGGAGCGGCTGTATTCCCTGGCGAACTCCATGATCTTTGCGATGGGGGAGAGCCTGTTCACAGGCATGATTCGCGAGCGCACCTCGTCGGTCGTGGCGTTGAGCGAGATCGCGACCTTCACGTCGCAGCGGCCGACGAACTCGCGCAGCTTGTCCACGAGGCCGGAGGTGGAGAGGGTGATGCGGCGGCGCGAGATGTCGAAGGCCCTGCTGTCCCGGAAGATACCGATCGCCTCGATCACGGTCTCCATGTTGGCGAGCGGCTCGCCCATGCCCATGAGCACGACGTTGGTGACGCGGGTCCCGGCCAGCCTCGAGAGCTCGACGAGCTGGCCGGTGATCTCCCCGAGGGTGAGGTCCCTTCTCAATCCGATCTCGGCGGTCCTGCAGAATGCGCAGCCCATGGCGCAGCCGGCCTGGGTGGAGAGGCAGACGGTCGTGCGTGCCCCGTCGGAGGGGATGAGCACGCACTCGAACCGCTCGCCGTCCGCGCCGGCGAGCAAAAGCTTCTGCGTCCCGTCGGAGGCGGAAAGCCTCCCGCAGAGGCGGACCGCCGATATGGAGAAGCGCCCCGCCAGGGTCTCCCGCGCCGCCTTTGAGAGATCGGTCATCTCCTCGAAAGAGGTGGCGAGCCTTGCGTAGAGCCAGTTCGCAAGCTGGTCCGCCGCGTACGGCGGGAGCGCGAACTCCTCCGCAAGGCCGGAAAGCGCCGGGAGCGGTATGTCGGTTATCGCAGGGAGCACGGTCAGATCCCCGAGAAGATTGAAAGCTTCGGGAGGTCGGTCGCACGCGCGACGGTGATCAGCCCGGGCTCGCTCGTCGCCCCATCGCGGTCGACGAGAATCGGAGTGATCCCGGCCCCCCTCGCGCCGGCCACATCTATCTCAACCATGTCGCCCACGTGTACGCAGCGCTCGGGGGAAGATCGGACGCCCTCCACGGCCATGCGGAATATGCGCGCGTCCGGCTTTGCCACCCCCACCTCGCTCGAGTCGACGACCACGTCGAATCTGGAGTTGATGCCGGTGTGCTCGAGCAGGCGGCGTATCTGCCCCTCCGCGTTGGATATCACGCCGAGCCTGAATCCGCGCTCCCGGAACCAGTCGAGCATCTCGCGCGTGCCCTCCTCCATGCGGCTCCAGAAGAGGTGCCTGAACGGATGGGTGCGGACCGCATCGATGGCCTCCCCCGCCTTTTCGCCGTCTATGCCGGCCATCTCGAACCAGCGGCGGTACGTTCTCCCCCAGAGCTCCTCGTGGGTGCGCCCCTCGAGGCCCTCCCTCACGACGGAGAGCTGGGCCCTGCGGTGGACAGCGGCCAGTTCGGCTCCGTCCACCTCTATGTCGAACCGCTCCGAGAGCAGGCCGCAGAGGAAGTCGTAGTTGTAGAAATACAGCGTATTGCCTACGTCGAAGAATATGGAATCGTATCGCATGACATAGATAGATCGCCTATTTCCTCAAGGATTTCCAGCAATTTCTTGATATTTCAGGTGAGGGATCGCCCTCGGCGGGGGATCGCTTGACACCCCCCGCAGATATCGACTATATGGGCTTCAAATGTCGGGACTGTCGGGAACTTCAACTTTGACGAGCATCGATGGACAGCCACCCTCCTGGCCGCCGCAGAGGACGACCTTAAGGCACTGCCGCTCGATCGCCGCAGTCCTTCACTGAACCGGACGAGACAATCAAAGACAGGCGCGATGCGCCTGTTTTTTTGTCTCCGAAAGAGCGATGAGCATAAGGGCGCCCATATTCCCGTCTGTGATGATATCCGCGGGCACGATACCGGTGCCCATCCTCTTCGCTCCGAAGACCGGCGTTGAGTCGCCTCTGCTGACGGTCCAGCCCGACACCTTCACGAGGGCAGGGGAAGTCCTCGCCTCAGGGACAGCCCCCGGACGGGCCCCTGCCCAGCGCCTCCGCAAGAGCAGGCGCTCGGCGCCGGCCGCGGAGCCGCCCGTCCGCAACGGATCGAGGCTCGTCGATCTCGAGAAGCGCTTCGAACTGGCGCGCAAATCCAGGGCCTCCGGCGATCTCGAATCTGCGCGCGCGCACTACGAGGCGGCGCTCGAATCGCTCGATTCGCCGTTCGATCCCGCCGCTGGACGCTCGAATCCGATGCGTCTCGAGATCGAAGGCGGCAGGGATCTCTTCGCGGAGGCGCTCTTCGAGAGCTGTGTGCTCTCGCTCGCAGACAGGGCCCCCATAGTGCTCCGCAGGCTCCACCGCTTTCTTTCGGACCCTGAAAAGAATATCGACCCGACCGCCCTCGAGAGGGCAAAGGCCAGGACCCTTCAGGCCTACGCGATCATGCAGCACACCTCCTCCACCTTCGAAAGCAGGGGCGATCTGCTCGAGAAGGGCCTCTGCATGATCGATCGCGTGATGAACTCGCTCAGGGGCGAGCCCGAGTCCCGGGCGAAGAACGACGCCGTCGACGCTTACGCGCGCATGAAAGCCACCAAGGAGCTGAAGGCCGTTCACCAGTTCACCAGGGCGACCCTGCAACTGAAGAAAGCGCTCGAGAGGCTGGACAGCGAGAAGAACCCTCATGAAAGGAACGGCGGGCTGGCCGGACTGATGAGAAGGCTCAAAAGAGAGCACGTGCCGCCGGCGCAGGGCGAGAACTCCTACACGGCGCAGTTCCTCAAGGGCTTCACCCTGATCAGGCTCGGGATGTACGCATCGGCCCCCCGCCTCCATCTGATGCAGAGGGCGATGGCTCTTTTGGACCAGGCGAAAAAAGAGATAGACCCCGCCTCCGCACCCCATGCGGCCGACGCCCATTTCTCGATGCAGCTTCTGAGGGCGGAGATCCTCGCGCGAAAGCTCGTGCTGGCCCACGGGAGGCGGGAAGCCCCAGCCCGGAAGAAGCTCGCAAAGGAGCTGGGCGACCTCTTCGCGTCGAT